>NZ_JAHHWP010000013.1:0-47093 GCF_018729305.1 Phycicoccus mangrovi
CCGGTACCCCGCGTCCGCGGCGAGCCCGCGGTTGATGCGGGGGGAGTGGTGGTGGTCGTCGAGCTCGACGACCACCCGCCCGACCCCTGCGAGGCCGGTCAGGGCGTCCTTGCTGTCGGAGGCCATGAGGTAGGCGAAGTTCGGCGAGCAGAACGACGTCGGGAGGCGCAGGTGCACCGTGACGTCGCCGCCGTCGACCTCGACGGAGCGGACGAACCCCAGGTCGGTGATCGGCTCGTCGAGCTCGGGGTCGAGGACGGCGGCGAGCGCGGCCCGGACGTCGGCGTCGGTGACGTCCCGGGTGGCGAGGGCGGTCATCAGACCGTCGCCAGGTCGGCGGCCTCGGGGTCGCGCGGACCGGTCTCGGTCGCGTCGGCCTCGGGCAGGCGCAGCTCGGCGGGCACCTCGATGCCGTACATCTTCGCGGCGTTGAGACCGAGGATCTTCTTCTTCTGCGCCGTCGTGACGGGCGCGTACTCGCTCATGTCCTCGGGGATCTGGAAGTCGACGAACTTCTCGACGAGCCACCTCGGCGTCCAGATCGCGTAGTCGCTCGAGAAGAAGATGCGGTCCTCGCCGATCCAGTAGAGGAGCTCGCCGAGGATCTGCGCGAAGTAGCGCGGCCGGGTGTGCATGAACGGCATCGCGACGGCGAGCCCGCCGTAGACGTTCGGCTCCTGCGTCGCGATCCAGCAGAAGTCCTCGAGGCGCGGCAGGCCGACGTGCTCGACGATGAAGTTGAGGTCGGTGAAGTCGGTCGCCACGTGGTCGATGTCGGCGACGTCGAACGCGTCGCGGTCCAGCGGCCGGATGGTGGGGCCCTTGTGGATGTGGATGTTCGTGACGCCGAGCTCCCGGCAGGCCTCGAGGTAGCGGTAGGCCCACGGGTCGGTGAGCTTCCAGCCGCGCGACTCCCCGTGCCACTCGGCGGTGTAGAGCTTGACCCCGGTGAACTTCATCTTCTCGTGGTCGGCCCGGAGCTGCTCGAGGCCCTGCTCGCCGTTGCGCGGGTCCCAGTTGTGGTTGTACGTCAGCCGGCCGGGGTTCGCGGCGGCGAGCTCGTACGCCTCCTCGGTCTGACCGAAACCGTTGCGGTAGAACTCGGTCAGGGCTGCCGGCTGGAAGATGGCGTGGTCGACGTAGCCGTCCTCGAAGAGGTCCTTCATGAGGCGCTGACCGCCCTGGTAGAGGTACTCGTCGTAGGTCCACACCTCGCTCTCCGGCGACAGGTTGCGGTGGTAGTCGTAAAAGCAGTCGATGAACTGCTTGCCGTGGACGTTGCGCAGGTTCTCCGCCCGCGCGTCCCAGAGCGCGATGTGCGCGTCGACGATGAAGTAGCTCTCGCCGTCCTTGGTGTACATCCCCGATGTCTCCGTTTCCCCACGACCTCGTCGTCGTGGACCCCACCGACGCTAGGTCGGCCCCCGGAGGCGTCCCAGACCCCTCGTGTCCCACTTTGGGACACGGATCGCTGGCCGCCCGGACGGTGCGGGGTTACCGTCGGGAGGTCGGAAGGAGTCGGCGATGGGGCCGAGCGGCGGGGCACCACTCCCGGAGCGGGCGTCCGCGCCCTTCGGCGCCCCGGGGTCGGCCGTCGACCACCGGTTGCTCGCCTCGTGGCGCCGCAGCGAGGAGTACGGCGTCTCGCTCGAGTCCGTCGAGCCGGTCTGGATGGGACCCGTCGCCGACGGGTCGCTGTTCGCCGAGTGCGGCGGCGCCGTGCTCACCGACCTGCACCGCACGCTCGCCAACGAGCCGCTCTCGCTCATGCTCACCGACCCGGACGGGCTGGTCCTGAACCGTTTCTCCGGCGACACCTCGCTGCTGCGCGCCCTCGACGCCGTGCACCTCGCGCCGGGGTTCGCCTTCTCCGAGCGGGAGGCGGGGACCAACGGGCTGGGCCTGGCCCTCGCCGACCGCACACCCTCGCTCGTCCGCGCGGAGGAGCACTACAGCGCGAGCCTGTGCACGTACACGTGCGCGGCCGTCCCGGTGCTCGACCCGGTGAGCGGCCGGCTCGAGGGCAGCGTCAACATCACGACGTGGGCCCGTTCGTCGGCCGACCTGCTGCTCGCCCTCGCGCAGTCGGCCGCGAGCACGACGAGCGCGATGATGCTCGCCCGCTCGCGGGGACGCGCGCCGCGGACCCCGCCGAAGGGCGGCGTCTTCCGGGTGCAGCGCGGGCGTCTCGAGCCGGGCGCCGGCACGCTGCGCAGCGTCTCCGGCCCCTGGGTCCGCGCCCTCGAGGAGGCGACCGCCGGGCTGGCCGCGGGCCGGGTCGTCGCGGCGGTGGGCGAGCCGGGCTCCGGGCGCGCCACCCTGCTCGCCCAGGCCCTGCGCCGGGCCCACCCGCACCACCGCATCCTCAGCGCTGCGGCTCCCGCCCCCGACGACGTCGAGGCCTGGCTGTCGCTGTGGACCCCGGAGCTGACCAAGCCCGACACCGCCGTCGTCGTCGAGAACGTCGACACCCTCCCCGCGTGGGCCGCCGCCGAGCTGCACCGGCGGGCCGTCGACGCCCTGCGCTCCTCCCCCTCGGGCGAGCCGTCCGACCTCGCGTGGGCCGTCACCACCGAGTCGCTCGAGGCGGTGCCGGCACCCCTCGGCGGACTCGTCGCCTCGGTCGTCAGGGTCGCACCGCTGCGCGAGCGTCCCGACGACGTCATGCCGCTCGCCCGCTACGTCGGCCACCAGACGCGGATGCGCGAGGTCCACTTCACGCCCGCGGCCGAGCGCGTCCTCACGACGTACGCGTGGCCGGGCAACGTCGACGAGCTCGTGCGGGTCGTCCACGGGGCCGCCACCCGCGCCGAGACCGTCGACGCGCGGCACCTGCCCGGGGAGCTGACGGCCACCCGCGGCCACCGCCTCTCGCGGCTGGAGTCGCTCGAGCGCGACGAGATCGCGCGCACCCTGACCGCACCCGGCGTCACCGTCAAGCAGGCCGCGACCGAGCTCGGGATGAGCCGCTCGACCCTCTACCGCAAGATCAGCCACTACGGCCTCGACGACCTGCGCTGAGACATCGCTGGGGACGGGTTGCGTGGAGTCGTCGCCCGAGCGACCTCGCCTTGCCATGATGACCCGGGGCGCCGAGCAGGCGGCCGCCCCGGAAGGAGCGTCGTGCCCAGGGTCGTGGCCATCACCGGAGCGTGTTCGGAGACGGCGGTCGAGGCGGCCGCGCGTTTCGCCGGACGGGGCGACCGCATCGCCCTGCTGTCCCGCACCCCCATCGCGGTCGACGAGCTCGTCACCGCGCTGCGCCGCTCGGGGGCCGACGCGATGGGGGTCGTCGTCGACACGACCGACCCCGACGCCGTCGAGTCCGCCGTGGCCCGCATCGAGGTCGAGCTGGGGCCGGTCGACGTCTGGGTCAACACCGCCGACGACCCGCGCGACCGCAGCTTCCGCGACCACGAGCCGCGCGAGTTCCGGACGATCACCGAGCAGCTGTACCTCGGGCACGTCCACACGACGATGGCGGTGCTCGAGCGGATGCGCGAGCGCGGCCGGGGCACGATCGTCCACGTCACGTCGGCCGCCGCCCGGCGCGGCCGGGCCGGGCAGTCGGCCCGGTCGGGCGCGGAGGCCGCGGTCCGCGGCTTCCACGAGTCGGTCACCGAGGAGCTGCGCACGGAGGGGAGCCCGGTGCGCCTGGCGCTCGTCGAACGCGGCGAGGGCGACAGCACCGCGACGGCTGCGTCGGCGGTGCTGCGTGCGGCCGCCGGTTCGTCCCCGCGGGAGCTGACGGCGGCCGCCGGGCTCCTCGCCGCGGCCGCGACAGGGGTCGCGATGGCGGTCCGGCGCCGCCGGCGCTGACCGCGACCTCGCTGCGGCTCAGGCCGGCTCGACCCCGACCTCGGTGCTCGGCGCGACGAGGAGGTCGCCGAGGTAGGCGGCGAACCCGCCCGGCGACCGGCCGACGAGCCGGGCCGAGGTGACGACCCGCAGCCGGTCGGTGGCGACCGACGCCCGCCCGGCGGCACGGACCCGGCGGACGAGCTCGACGTCCTCGTGGGTGGGCCAGGGCGGGAAGCCGCCGGCCTCGTCGTAGGCGTCGGCGCGGACGCCGAGGTTCGCCCCGTGGACGTGGGGATGGCCCTCCTCGAGGACGTGGCGGGCGCGCCACGCGGCGGCGGGGCCGGGCGCGAGGTCGGGGTGCGGCTCCACGGTGCCGACCACGAGGTCGTGCCCGGCGTCGGCGAGCCGGACGTGCTCGCTCAGCCAGTGCACCGGCACCTCGGAGTCCGCGTCGGTCGACGCCAGCCACGTCGCGGCGCTCCCCGCGCGCACGGCTCCGGGCAGCGACCGCCCCACCGTGACCGCGAGGTGCCTCGCGGCGCCCGCCGCACCGGCGTCGAGCGTCACGGCGAGGGCCGGGTGCGCCGCCACGACGGACGCCGACGCGTCGCGGCAGCGGTCCAAAGCGACGACGACGTCGACACCGATCCCGGGGCGGTGACCGGCGAGGTCGCGCACCGCCCGGCCGACCGCGGCGAGGCAGCGGCCGAGGACGAGCTCCTCGTCGCGCACCGGGACCGCCACCACGACGTGGCGCACGGGCGTCACGCGCGCCCCTCGCGCTCGGCGACCGACCCGGGCAGGCCGCCCCACAGGTCGACGACCACGTCGTCGTCCTCGAGGTGCAGCCGGTGCGGGAGGTCCTCGAGGACCGAGGCCGCGATCTCGTGGACGAGCGGGCCGTCGAGCGGCACGTCCTCGGTGGCGTGGCGCCAGTGCACGAGGAGCACCTCACCCGAGGAGGACAGGGCCGACCGGACACGCCGCAGCGTCTCGAGGAGCTCGGTCGGCCGCAGGAAGTACCCCACCTCCGAGAGGACCGCGAGGTCCACGACGTCCTCCGGGGGGCCGTCGTCCGGCAGCGCCTCCGGCACCCGCCCCAGCACCCAGGTGACGTGGGTCGGGGCCTCGCGTCGGGCGAGGTCGAGGGCCCGCGCACTGACGTCCGTCGCCGTCACACGGTCGGCTCGTTGGGCGAGATGGCGGGTCAGAACCCCGGTGGCGCAGCCGATCTCGAGGACGTGTCCGTACCGCTCCCGCGGCAGGACGGCGACCGTCAGGTCGCGCTTGCGCCGCTCGTAGAACGACCCGTGGAAGCCCCAGGGGTCCTCGTTCCCGTCGTACATCGCGTCGAAGGCGTCCGGCCCCGCGACCCGCGGGAGCTCCGGCAGGGCGCGTCCGTCGCCGAGGAGGAGCTCGGCCGGGCGGGAGGCCCGGCGCAGCACCTGCCGCGGGAGCACCGGCTGGTCGCCGGGCGCCGGCCCGAGGGGAGCGGACTGCGAGCCGTACTCGCGCAGCGCGGCGGCCCGCCGGTCGTACGCGGCCCGGTCGAGCTCGACGACGTGGGCCCTGGCCCACGGCAGCTCGTCGGGAGTCGCCCAGTGCCACAGCCACACCGGGTACTGCAGCAGCGTCGCGCCGCACCGACGGGCGACCTCGCCCGCCGCGGCCCCGAGGGCGTCGTGGTCCGGGTGACCGTCCCGGCTCCACGGCGCGACGACCAGGGAGCGCGGTCGCACGAGCCCGGCCAGCGCGGTGTCGAGCTCGTCGCGCCGGTCGGCCAGCGACCCGTCGCCGAGCCCGAGGTGCCGCAGCTCCGCGCCGGGTGCGAGGGCGGTCACGGCGGCGGCGGCCTCGCCCCGGCGCACCGGGGCGAGCCGCTCGGGGTCCCACACGGAGGCGTCGGGGTGCGAGCCCTCGCCGTCCGTCACGACGACCACGCGGACGGGCATCCCGGCGCGGGCGGCCATCGCCACCAGGCCTCCCGCTCCGAGCGTCTCGTCGTCCGGGTGCGCCGCGAAGACCAGCAGCTCGTCGTGGGCCGTCGCGAGGGCGGGCACGTCCAGGACAGGGGCGAGCGCCCAGCGAGGGTCGCCGAGCCAGCGACTCTCACCGGTCCCGGCGTCGGTGTGCCGGAACGGGACCGGGTCCGTCATCGGACCCCTCCGACCTCGAGGACCATCGCACCGAGCGCGGCGAGGTCGCGCTCGGCGTGGTGCTGGCGCAGGTAGACGGTGAGGTCGGCGACCCGTCCTGCGTGCTCGTCGTCGGCCGTGAGCGGCGCCGGCCCGAGCGCGTGCCCGACGAGGCGCAGCACCTCCTCGGCGGCATCCGCGACGACCGCGCGCACCCGCGCCGCGAGCAGCGCTCCGGCAGGCCCGTCGGCCGCGCCGTCCGCGATCGCCCGCGCCGCGTCGCGCAGGGTCAGCAGGGCGCCGTGCAGCAGCCGGTCGGCCGTGCCCAGGTGCAGGAGGGCGACCTGGTCCGGCGGGCGACGGATCGCCGCATCAACGAGGCGTCCCGCGACCGAGGCGGCCGCGCCGAACCACACCGCCGCCACCCCGATCCCACCCCAGGCGAACCCGGGCCGCTCGAGGTACCACGAGCCCTCGCCGACCGGGACGGCCGGGACGTCGATGAGCGTCATCGAGCCGGTGCGGACGGCGGAGAGGCCACGCGGCACCCATCCACCGTCGTCGTGCACGACCCCGGGATGCCGCAGCGGGACGGCGTAGAGGCCGGGCCGCTCCCCCGCGTCCACCGTCACGAGCGCGTGGCTGACCACGGACGAGAGCGAGCACCAGGCCTTCGTGCCGTCGAGGCGCACCGACCCGTCGCCCGCCGTGCGAGCGGTCAGCACGGCCCCGGGAGCGCGGGCCGCGTAGACCCCGAAGCCGCTGGCCGCGTCGACGCCGAGCGTCGAGAGGTCCGGGTCGCCGGCCTGCGCGAGGATCGCGACGGCGTCGAGGTGGGGCTCGGCGGCGCGCGCGAGCGTCAGGTCGAAGGACCCCAGCGTCGCGAGGGTCGACAGGTAGCGCCACGGGTCGGTCGCCAGCCCCTCGGCCACCCGGCGCTCGTCGCGGGCGACGGTGAGTCCGGCGGCGACGTCGCGCCCGCCCGGCTCGAGGTCGGGGCGTCGCCACTCCTGCGCCCGCCACGTCGTGTGCACCCGGGCGTCCACGCCCCACCGTCCTCACCGCCCCGCAGGGCCTCGTCACCGTCGACGAGGAGGTGTACCCCGCGGGGCGCGATCCACACCTGCGGCGACCACGCGGACTGGCGCGGGAGGTGGGTCCGACGGGTCAGGCGCTCATCCGGGAGGCCGCCACGCCGCCACCGACGGTGGAGACGACGGTGCGGCGCAGCACGAGGGCGGCGACGTCGTCGTCGGCCGACTCGTCGCCGACGGTGCGCACCAGCCGCGAGAGCGCGTCGTCGAGGGTCGCCCCGCGCAGGGCGCGCATGGCGTTCTGCAGCCGGGTCAGACCCGTCTCGATGTCCTCGTCGCGGCGCTCGACGAGCCCGTCGGTGACGAGGAGCAACGAGTCACCCGGGCCGAACGGCAGCTCGAGGCCGTGCCGGCCGTCGGCGAGCCCGAGCGGCGGGCCGTCGGCGTCGGGCAGCCGCTCGACGCTGCCGTCGGGGTGCGCCAACAGCGGGGGCAGGTGCCCGGCGCTCGCGACGTGCAGGGTGCCGGCCCGCGCGTCGGCGAGCACGTACACGAGGGTCACGAGCTGGTCGGCGTCGAAACGGGTGACCATCCGGTCGAGCGCGTCGAGGACCGACTCCGGCGTGGGGTCGACCGAGGCGAAGGCGCGCGTCGCGGCCCGCATCTGGGCCATGGCGGCCGAGGCCGCCACCCCGCGGCCCATGACGTCGCCGACGAACGCGACGTGCCGGCCGTCGCCGAGGGGGAAGGCGTCGTAGAAGTCGCCACCGACCTCGGTGCGGCCGGACGGCTCGTAGCGCCAGGCGACCTCGAAGTCGTCGTCGCCGGTGAGCCGCTCGGGCAGGACCGCCCGCTGCAGCTGCTCGGCGACGGCCCGCGTCTGCCCGTAGAGGTCGGCGTTGTCGAGTGCGCTGGCCGCGCGCCGGGCGAGGTGCTCGGCGAAGCGGACGTCGTCCTCGTCGTAGTGCCGGCCCGGTGTGCTCGAGCCCCACGTGAGCAGGCCGGCGACCCGGCCCCGGACGAAGAGCGGGACGATGAGGACGCTGCGCAGGTCGAGGGCGGCGAGCGCCGCGCGGTGGCCGGCGTCACGCGCGGTGCGGTCGAGGAGCTCGTCGGTGACCTCGGAGACGAGCATGGGTCGGCCGGTCTCGACCACGCGGTCGAGCCACGAGCCGTCGGCTGCGCCCTCGGGCCACCGCTCCCGCATCGCGGCGACGAGGTCGGCGGCCGCAGGGTCGGTGTGCGCCGACGCGAGGCGCCGCAGCGAGCCGCGTCGCACGACGTCGACGGCGCACCAGTCCGCGTAGCGCGGCACGGTCATCCGGGCCATCTTCGCGGTCGTGGCTCGCACGTCGAGGCTGCTCGCCAGCTGGATGGAGGCCTCCGCGAGGAAGGCGAGGCGGCTGGTCTGCCTCTCGGCGACGGCGGCGGCCTCGATGCGCTCGAGCGCCTGCGCGCAGGTGTCGGCGAGGACGTCGACGAACTCCAGCGCCGCGGGGTGCGGGGCGACCGCCTCCGGAACCGACAGGTGGATCGCGCCGATAGTGCGCTCGCTGCCCTGCAGCGGCACCGTGACGATGGTCCGCTCGCCGCGGCCGGTGACCTCGGGGAACCGCCGGCTGATCTCGTCGGCACCGACGACGACGACGCGCTCGCCGGTGCGGATGGCGTGGGCCATCGAGTTGCCGGCGTCGAGGGGAAAGGTGCGCCACGCGGTCGCCTCGTCGGCGGGCAGGCCCCGCACCCCGATGAGGCGGGCGTCGTTCTCGCCCTGCCGCAGGCCGAGGGCGGCGATCGTCGCGCCGACGGCATCCGCCATGTGCTCGGTGACGACCGTCGTCACGGCCTCGACCGTCGTGGCGCGCACGAGCTCGTTCGTGACGTGCGCCAGCTCGGTCAGGGTCTGACCGACCTGGCGGGGGAGGCGCGGCGTGCGCGGCGCTCCGTCGAACGGCTCCACGCTCGTCATCCTCGCAGGTGGAACGACTGCTTGTCAGCACCGACCATCGAGCGGCGGCCGAACGGACCGCCGTGCCAGCCGTCCCGCCCAGTCCCAGCGAGGCATCCGCACCGTGCATCAACCGACGAATGTGTCGAATGTTGCACGCCCATCCCTTGGCCGGGCGCACCCGGCCCGGGCATCAACCGACGAATGTGTCGAAGGATGCACGGTCGCCCTCCCGGCAGGATGGCCCCGTGGACGGATGGGTGCGCGTGCTGCTCGCCGTCGCCAGCGGGCTCGTCCTGCTCTGGGCGGCGCTGCTCGTCGTGCTCTGGCGCGCCCGGCCCGACGACACCGGCCTCAAGGAGGCGCTGCGCCTGCTGCCCGACGTCGTCCGGCTGCTCACGCGGCTGGCCCGTGACCGGTCGCTCCCCAGGGGCCTGCGGGTGCGGCTGTGGCTCCTGCTCGGCTACCTCGCCCTGCCGGTCGACCTCGTCCCGGACGTCGTCCCGGTCATCGGGTACGCGGACGACGCGGTCGTCGTCGCCCTCGCGCTGCGCTCGGTCACCCGCCGGGCCGGACCCGAGGCGATCGAGCGGCACTGGCCCGGGAGCGCGGCCGGCCTCGCCGCGGTCCGCCGCCTGGCGGGCCTGCCGCCCGGCTGAGGGGCCGTCGCACAAGGTCCTCGACAGCACGGTTCGCGGGCGGGCCGCCGGGGTAGCGCAGGTGTCCAGCCACCTCGAACACGAAGGAGCACGACATGTCGGACGACGCCAAGGCGGCCAAGGAGCTCGTCGAGACCCTCAAGGACGGCGAGCGCGGGTTCGCGGACGCCGCCGAGAAGCTGCGCGACAGCGACCACCCGGAGTGGGCGACGACGCTGCAGCGCCTGTCGGAGCAGCGTGCGGGCTTCCACCGCGAGATCGTCGCGATGGGTCACGAGTACGGCGACGACGTCGACGAGAGCGGGTCGGCCGCGGCCGCCATCCACCGTGGCTGGATCGCCCTCAAGGACGCCGTGACCGGCGACAGCCCCGACAGCGTGCTCGGCGCGGCCGTCACCGGCGAGGACCACGCGGTCCAGGAGTACGAGAAGGCGCTGGAGCAGGACCTGAGCGCGGGCTTCCGCGAGGTCGTCTCGCGTCAGCACGCCGACGTCGTCGCCGCCCGTGACGAGGTCAAGGCGCTGCAGACCGCGGGCTGACCCACCGCCGCACGCCCCGGGGGCTCCGTCCATCGCGGACGGGGCCCCCGGTCGTGCGTGCGGTGCGCTGCGCCGTCAGGCGTTCTGGCGGGCGGCGAGCTTCGCGGCCCGCTCCTCGCGCTTCTCGACGAACCGGGTCGCCTCGGCATCGAGCGACGACACGGCGGCGGCGAGCTCCTCGCGGGCCTTCTCGCCGTCGGCGTCGAGGCCCTCGAGCTCCCAGACGCCCCACTGCCGCAGCAGCGGCGCGACGATGTCGTCGTGGTGGATGCGCAGGTCGTAGATGCCGGCCATCGCCATCTGCACCGCCTTGCGGCCGAAGCCGGGGATGACCGAGCCCGGCATCTGGAAGGACACGACCTCGTCGGTGATCGCGCGCATCGTCTGGCTGGGGGTCAGCTCGAGCGCCGCCTGGATGATGTTGCGGTAGAAGATCATGTGGAGGTTCTCGTCCTTGGCCACCCGGATGAGCAGCTTCTCGGCGACGGGCTCCTCGGTGAACCGGCCCGTGTTGCGATGCGAGACACGGGTCGCGAGCTCCTGGAAGGACACGTAGGCGCAGACGTTGAGCAGCGGCTTGTCGCCCGAGTCGTAGCCGGTCTCCATCGTGTCCATGCGGGCGCGCTCGAGCTCGTCGGGGTCCACGCCCCGGGTCACGAGCAGGTAGTCGCGGATGCAGAACGCGTGCCGGCCCTCCTCGGCCGTCCAGCGGTTGACCCACGCGCCCCAGGCGCTGTCGCGGCCGAAGGCGCGCTCGATCTCGCGGTGGTAGCTCGGCAGGTTGTCCTCGGTCAGGAGGTTGACCTCGAGGGCCGTGCGGGCGATCGGCGAGAGCTGTGACTGCTCGACCGACCACGGCTCCCCGCCGAGCTCCTTGAAGTCCCGGCCGAGCGACCACGGCACGTACTCGTGGGGCATCCACTCCTGCGCGGCGGCGAGGTGGCGGTTGAGGTTCTCCTCCACCGTGGGCTCGAGCGCGGCGAGCAGCCGGGCGCTGTCGAGTGTGGCCATGCGGGTCCTCCTCGTCGGGGGCGAACGCGCGGGCCGCGCCCACCCCTTGCCTACACCCTCGCCGCGCCCCGGGCCAGAGGGAGCGACGGACCAACCTCGGCAGCGCCGCGTCGAACGCTGCCATGATGACCGGACCATGTTTCTCGGCCCGGCTGAGGTGTGGCGGGGCCACGAACCGACAGGGGGCCCGTCGATGAGGACGTTCGCCAAGGTGTTGCTGTTGGCGGGAGCAGGAGCCTTCTTCCTTCTGGCCGTGATCTCCTTCGTCGGCGCCAACTCGGCGTACGACGAAGCGACGCGATGGTTCGCCGCTGCCACGTACCAGGCGGAGTGCTCACCGGGACAGCCGAGCGCCGGGCTGTCGGGATGCGAGAGTCTTCGGGCAGAGACCCCGGACTGGCCGGCCGGAGTGCCGGTCACCGACCGCGACGTCCTTCTCGGTTCGGGGGCCGCCGTGCACAGCACGGGCTCGGCAGTCCTCTCGCTGGCTGGTCTGTTCCTCGCGGCGTCCGCCTTGCTCGTCGGAGTGGTGGCCCTCGTCCCGGGGCGCCGGAGCCGGCTCTCATCCCCGGCCACGTAGCACGACGAAGACCTCGCCGCCTGGTTCCACCGGCCGTTGCTGCGGCTCGCGACGACGCCGAGCCCGCCTCCGGCATCGCGCTGACGACCTGGGCGAGGGGCAGGATGGGCTCGTGCCCGTCGACCACCTGCCGCCCCGCGAGCGCGCCCGGCTCACCGCGGCCCGGCTGTCCTACGACGCCACGCGCCGGCCGCTCGACGTCCCTCCGGCCGGGTACGGCGTCCTCGACGAGTCGGTCGTCCTGTCCCGCACCGACTTCGAGCGGACCGCGCACGACCTGCTCACCTGGCAGGTACAGGGCCGCGCAGGGCTGCGCGTGCGCACCTCGCGGCTGCCGCTGCGCACCGGAACCGTGGTGGAGATGCGGTGGGGCGTGGGGCCGCTGGCACTGCGCATCCCGTGCCGCGTCGTGGAGGTGCTCGACGAGCCCGGGCGCGCGGGGTTCACGTACGGCACGCTCGTCGGCCACCCCGAAGCCGGCGAGGAGCGCTTCCTGCTGGAGCGGCTCGACGACGGCCGCCTCCGCTTTCGCATCACCGCCGTCTCGCGGCCCGCCACACCCCTCGCGCGCCTCGCCGGCCCGGTGGGCCGCGCCGCCCAGCGGTGGATGACCCACCGGTACCTCCGCGCCCTCGACCGCCCTGAGGCATCGTGACGGTCTGGTGCTGTCGTCAGGCGGTGGCGGGCAGGAGCTCGAAGACGGGGTGGAGGTGGGCCTCGCGGGCGAACACGTCGGGCGGGTCATCGAGGCTCGCGCCGAAGTAGGGCCGGGTCGCGCGCGCCGTCCTCGCGTACGCCTTGAGGACCGGACCGGCCTCGTCCGCCCCCACCTCGCGTACCCGGAACCGCTGCGTCGCAGCCCTCCTGGTCAGCCGGACCTCTCCCGCGGCGCGCGTGTTGAGCACCCAGGGAACGGGGCCGTAGGGGGCGACGAGCCATCGCCGGCCGCCGACGTCGACGACGGTGACGGGGTTGCGTCGCTCCCGGCCGGTCCGTCGACCGATCGTCGTCAGCACCCACGAGTGGGGGATGAGACCGGCGCGCGTGAGGACCGTCGTCACGGCGTTCTCGACACCGTGCAGACGGTGCCGCGCGTACGTCCGGCGCGGGCCTGCGGCCGCCGCGCCCCCGGGACCGGCCATGCCCTCCACGGTAGGGGTGTCGCCGCGGCCTGACCAGCCCTCGGATGGATGCCCTCGGCGACCGACGACAGGACCGCGTCAAGACGCGTCGGAGGGCGTCAAGATCACGTGCCGCTCGCCGGGCCGGAGCCCCACCGGGCGGAGGCTGGTGCGCGTGACCGCCCAACCACACACCGCATCCCCCGCAGCTCTCCGTCCCGCCGGCTCGTCGGCCGGCGGCCCCGGCTCGATGCTCGCCACCGCCGCAGAGCTCGTGGCCCGCGGTCTGGAGCAGGTGCTCGCCGCCGCCCGGACGGGGGACGCCACCGCGGCCCGCCGCGTCGTGCGCGGGTCCGGCCGTCGCCGGCTCGCGTGCAGCCGCGCGGACAGCTGCGCCCGCGTCCGCGTCGCCCATCGTGCGCCCTCGCCGCGCGCCCTGCCTCGTACGGCGTGCGAGCTGCGGCTCGTCGCCGAGCTCGACCACCTCGGTGGGCTCGTCGACAGCCTCGCCCGCCAGGTGGCCGCCGGCGCCCTCACTCCCGCGATGCTCGCGGACCTCGGCGACGACCTCGACGCCCTGGCGTCGTGCGGGGTCGCCCGGCTGCGTCGGCTGCCGACGCTCACCGGGCCGGCGATGGACGGCGACCACCTGCGCGACGGCGACGGCCTCCGCGCCGTGCTCGACCACCTGCCCGACGTCGTGGAGGCGCCGGCCCGGGGGGGCCCGCAGCCGATGCTGACCTGCCGGCGCATCGTCGAGTCGGTGCTCGCGGCGTCGTCGCTCGCCGCGCGCATCGCCTGACGCCGGCTCGCCCCCCGGCCCCCGGACAGAGCAGGGCCCCGGCAGCGTCTCCGCCGGCCGGGGCCCGTTTCACTGTCTCAACACAGTGCGCGCCCGAAGGGATTCGAACCCCTAACCTTCTGATCCGTAGGCCCAATCCGGGCCTGACAAGCCCCGATCCGCGACGACCGGTGGCGACTGGATGCGCGGCGTTTTCGCAGGTCAGAGCGCATGAAGCGTTCCGAGTCGGCGCAGGTCGCATCGTTACGGAATCGAGACTGCGGGCGAATTTTGGGGCCCATTTTGGGGCCCAGGTCCGGCGGCCGCTTCGGCTCTCCGGAGCCGCGGCAGACTTTACAGATTAGGCGCGAAATGGAACATTATCTGTGTGGCTGTCGGTGCCTCCTTCGTCAGCACCCAGGACGCGGCGCGCGCCCTGGGTGTGACGGTGCAGCACGTCCGCCGACTCGCTGACTCCGGGGAGCTGGTCCGGGTGGCGCGCGGCCTGATCGACCGCGCTTCCCTCGAGTCGTACATCGCCGAGGGCTACGGCGGACGCACCCGCGTCTGGGCCGAGCACACAGCGTGGGCCGCGGTGGCGATGCTCTCCGGCGTGCACGTCGACTGGCTCGGGCCGACACAGGCCTCGCGGCTACGGGCATCCTTGCGCGCCATGACCGACCCCGCCGACCTCGTCACACGGACCCGCGACCGAGCGACCCTCCGGACCTACAGCGCTCACCCCTCGGCGCTCCATCGCCTGCTCGACCAGCTCGTCATCGCCGACGCCAACGGCCTCGGGCTCGTGGGAGCGCGAGTGGACTTCATCGATGGCTATCTCGACGTCGCCGCTCTCGAATCGACGGAGCGCTCGTTCGCGCTCGAGCTCGACCCCTCCGGCAACGTCGCGCTCCGCGCGACCGGGTTCGACCTAGGAGTCGTGCGCGAGCTCGCCGGCCACGGAGTGGTCCTGGCAGCCCTCGACGCCGCGACCTCCCGCGACCCCCGCGAGCAAGGCGTCGGGGAACGCACCCTCGCCGAGGCGCTCGAGCGGTTCCGATGACGACCTCGCGAACCGCGGGCGGAGCTGAACGGGGCCCACGCGCCACGGTCGAGATCGATCCCGCACCGGGAGGATGGCCACCACCGTGGCCGAACGTCGCGGAGCTAGCTTCAGCCCTTCCGTCCGACCGATGGACGCTCGTCGGCGGGCTCATGACGCAGCTGCACACCGTCCATCACGGCATCGGCGTGGTTCGCCCGACGAACGACGTCGACATCGTGCTCCATATCGAGACCAGCCGCGGCGTCCCTGATGCGACCGCCACGGCGCTTGAGGGGCTCGGCTACCAACTGCGCGAGACCGTCGACCCACGCAACAACACCGCCCACCGGTTCGTGCGCGGCACCAGCACGGTCGACGTCGTGGCCGGTGCGGGTGATGGGGACGTCATCGATGTCTTGGTGTCCGACCACGCCGCCCCCACCGTGGTGGAGCGCCTCCGTGGTCGCGACATGGTGCGCATCGAAGGAGGTACCCAAGCGCTGCGCCGCACGATCAACGCCGTCCTCGAGATCACCGGCGGTGACCCGACGACGATCTCGGTGCCCAGCCCCCTGGGCGCCGTCATCCTCAAGGCCGCCGCCTACACCACCGACAGTCGCGACCGCGACCGCCACCTCTTCGATGCCGCCGCTCTGCTCGCGTGCATCGCCGACCCGTTCGCCGACCGTGGCGACCTCCGCGGCTCCGACCGCCGACGCCTCACGGCGTTGCGCAAGGCACTGTCCGACGACCACCCGGCCTGGCGCCAGCTCCCCCGAGACGACCGCGCCAACGCCGACGCCGCCCTGCGCATCCTGCTCTCCGACGCCTGACCCCGCTCCCTCCCCGTCCACGAGCCAGCGTCATGCGCACGACGCCGACGCAGGAACGCCAGAACTCATCCACGACACACCTCATGCATTGCGGGTCCCTGCATTCGTTGTCACGACTCGCGGCGCGTCCACCGAGAGGCAGGTACGTTCCCCTTGGGAGTCATGACAACGACAGGTCCAGGCGGGTCGAATGAATGGGTCCCAAATGGAACCAAACTTGAGCAGCTGACGCTGGTCGACGTCAACGACACTGCGACGCAATGGCGTCAGAGCGAACAGACGTCATCCCCGCCAACACCGCCGACTGAGCTCAAGGCCCGGCAGCGTCCGGGCTTCCTCACGTGCCAGTGGTGCAGTGAAGGCTTCCCCGTGCCGGCACGGGGCCGGATCCCCAAGTGGTGCTCCGACAGCTGCCGACATCGCGCATGGGAACAGCGCCGCGCCGCCTCTTCGGGGCTCTGCGCCGTCGACGTAGTGGAGCGGGTCGTAGAGGTCGTCAGAACCCAGCGGGTCGTAGAACAGGTACAGATCGAGGTACCCGCAGCCGACCGCCCGCGAGCCTCCGCCGACTACGCCGCCATCCTGTTCGAGTTGTCTCTACGGCTCGACACAGGGCGCATCTACGAGCGCGACCTCGCCTCTCTCACGTCCGCGATGACCACGCTGATTGCTGCGTTCAACCGCCGCCTCCACTGACCCTCGTGACGTCCGCAGTTTCCCGCACATGCCGATGAGCGCGAGCTTCCGCGTCATCCCAGTGATGACGGGGAAAGCGGCGGATGGCACGGTTGCATCCCCGTCACCAGCCGACTACCGCGTCATCACAGTGACGACGCGGTTGCTCGATCGCCTGCCCTCATCTGCCGCAAGTAGGTGAGGACTCCGACACCTCCCGTCGAGGAGTGAGTCCCCCGGACCCGGCCCGGCTCGAACGGGCAGCCACCCTCACCATGCGACGGGCAGGACGCACCCTTACCGGGTAGGTGCGCCTTGGGCGGGCTCGACTTTGACGGTACGGGAAAGCCCTCGATGAGGCGAGCCACTTCGGGTCCGGATACCCGCGACGTCCGCTCATGTCGCGCAGCGCTACAGCAAGCGATCGAGCTCGCGCAGGTTGATGAGCGACCTCACGTTCAGTTCTCGCCGCGTGCTCGCTCGTTCCAGGCCATCCACGATCACCGCCGCCCCGAGCCAGTGTGCGCCAGCGTCGTGGGTGAGGTGTTGGCAGGCGATGGCCTGACCGCCGGAGGCGATCCAGTCATCGACGAAGAGCACGCGGTCTCCGGGCCTCAGCTGGGACCTGCGGATCGCTAGTTCGAGATGGCGATCTTGGTAGTCCGGAGGTGTTCTGCGCGTCAGCCAGGGATCGTCGTCGGAGGCACGGCGCACGCCCTTGCGGACTTCGGCGAACCCAACACCGAGATGGTTAGCCACCAATGGCCCCAGCAGAGACCCGTGAGCCACAGTTCCCATGACGACCGAGACATCCGCCTGGGCGAACAACTTACCGAGGGCAGGACCGACCTCGCTCAGAATCGTGGGCTGTAGCCACCAGAGCGTGTAGTCGGCGTAGTACGACCGCTCCTCGGGCCACTGAGGAGGATCCGACCGCCTCCGGAACTGCGCGAAGAGCGCCTCCCTCAGATCCGTCACCGGCACAGTCTGGCAGCGGCGCACTCAAAACCGCCGCTCATTGAAAGTCCCAGGCCAGCCGCTCATGCCGCTTAACGCGCACTGGTTCAGGTGACGACAGAGCCCTGTACGAGCAACACACTCTCGGCATCGACGGTCTCGACGCCGTGTAGAAGTCGCACGCGCGCATGCTGCCCCACCCGTTCCTCGACGAGGCACTCGAGCCGCGCCACGGCCCCAACGGACTCAGACTCGATCCCGAGTACAGGCAGCTTCTCCCGAATCGTGGCGGTCCCGCCGCCGGCGAGCGAGACCTCAACGGCGGCCCATCCCGGGAAGGGCTCGGTGTCGATCGCTGCGATCCGACATTGAACGGTTGGCATGCGCCGAGGCTCCCATCGTTCGTCCGGACATGCCGCGAGGGGGGCGTGGGGTCAACCCCCGTTCGACTCCGTGTCCGGACAGTCAGCGCCAACCGGCGTTGTCGTCGCGCAGACGCTGCTGGAGTCCGATTCCTTGCACCCAGTCAGGCCGACGGTCAGCGTCGCGGCGACCAGGAGCACGACAATGCGCATTGCACGATGCTAATGAGTCTCCCCTCTCGTGTCTTCCTCTCATGCCGCGATCCGAACGACGCGACACGCGCACCCGTAGAGACATGCATGATGTGCCGATGCTGAGCATTCGAGTTCAGGCGTACACAGGCGACAGACTTCTTTGCGGCTCAGCCGACATGTTTCCGCTCATAGAGGCTGCTGAGAGGCGCGGCCTACCGCTCCTGAGCGGTGTAGATGTCTACGACGACACGACGTTTAATCAAAAGCAATCCGTTCAGTTGCAGCGCGAGCTCGACGAGTTGGCCGGGCAGTCCGAGGGCCTTGACCTCCTGATCACGTCGGTGAGACAGGCCCTCGCGATCGTGGACGCGAGTCCGCACATCTACCTCATCTTCGACGGCGACTAGCGATCACCCGCTCATGCCGCGGAGAGTGCGGCCAAGCCTGCGTTCGTCAACGCGGTGCGCGGCGGCGTTTCACGCCGCAGAAGATAGAGCCCTCGCCGATCGCAGGCCGACTAGACCAGTGGTGACGAGGCCCACGGTGAAAAGGCCCCAGATCGACAGCGCGGTGGTGAGGTCGGTGCCAGTCGGTCTAAGCGTCACCTCGGCCAGCATCCACCCAGAGCCGATGACCAGCGCGCCGAGCACGGCGCATGTGCACCCACTGACAAGCACTACGGCCGAAGTCGCAATAGTCACGAGTGCCGTACCGCCGGCCCGATGGAGGAACACCTGCACCAAGCCCGCGAAGGCTGCAACGACCAGGATGGGGCCCGCCAACATCGCGATGACGGTGATTTGCGGCGTCCAGCCAGGCCCAGAGCGCAGAGGCCGGGCGGACCACCACAGGTAGAGAGCGCCGGCGGCACCGATAGCCACGTTTACCCCGAGGGCATGACCCCGACTGTGCACGAGAGCAACCTAACCGGATGTGCACGGAAGCACCCGGACATGCCGCTGACAGCACTAGCGATCCTGCCGATCGCAAGGAGCAAGACGAGCAATCGCACGGGCATCGCGGCCCACTTTCCCTTGGTCCCCGTGGGTGCACAGCCTCACATCGGGAACGCCGGCTGTCGGAGCGAAGTCTCTGCCACAAATCACCCGGTCGGTCTCCCTGCGCTGGCTCCGCATGCTGGTCGAAACGACATCCGGACCGAGTGCGCCGCACGCGCTTGAACTCATACGCTCGGCTGGTGGCCCACTTCGAGGTGATCACGGTGATCGCCGCCAGCACCGAGCGATGCTTCGACCTCTCGCTCAACGTCGAAGCGCATGCCAGCTCGATGGCTCGCTCCGGCGAGAAGGTGATCGGCGGCGTAGCCAGTGGACGGATGGCTCTCGGCGACAGCGTGACCTGGCAGGCCCGGCACTTCGGGATCCCGTTTCGGATGACGTCCAGCATCACCGAGTGGGAGCCGCCGGCGCGCTTCGTTGATGAGCAGGTCAAGGGTCCTTTCGCGCGGTGGTGGCACGAGCACCGCTTTGAGCAGGAGGGCCGCGAGACCCGAATGACCGACAGGGTGAGTTATCGCGCCCCGGCGGGTCTCATCGGTTCGGCGGTCGATCGTGCAGTGCTGGCGAGGTACATGCGTGACCTGATTCTCGAGCGCAACGCGTGGCTCAAGGCCACCCTCGAGCGCGACGGCTAGTCCCATTGATCAAGGCAGGCCGGCGCGTCGAGCCCGGTTCAACGCTGGCGGTCGCTACGGCGACAAGAAGCCCAGCTCGACGGACACACATGTTGATCCGCATGCCGCCGCCGCAATGAGCGCGCCTGTCGCAGTTCCCGCTCATGCCGCGAGCCGTGAAGGCGGCAGCCAGGGGCGCCCCAAGACGAAACTAGTCAGACGTCAGTCACCGCCCAGTGATCTTCCAGGTCGTGGGGCAGGGAGCGTTCAGCGCGTCAACCGCATTCCCGTTCATGTCGAGTGCGACCAGCCTCCAGCTGGTGGCGCAACCGTCGTCGTCCATGGCCGTGATGACGACGCTGGCCGTCGATCCGGGTACCAGCCGAGCGACCACTTCTTCGCCCGTCGCCTCCTCCACCACTCGCAGTCTCAGCTCGGTTTCGTTACCGATTGTCAACGCCGGTGGTTGGCACGCGGACAGAAGAGCTGCCCCGATGCACATGACGACCGACAGAACGCCGCGCCGTCGCATCGCCTCACCCCCGTCCGACTACTCGGGCGAGCGTAGCCCGCAGGGACGAGTGTCGTCAGGCCGTCGTTCTGGTCGGCTGGAGACCGCCGACGATCGTTCGCTCATGCCGCGCTGCGCGAAACTCCTGCTTCGTGCGTATCGCGTGGTGTGAAGCGCAAACTGCCCTTCTCAGTGCGCAGCCAGGGCCCGACGTGCCGTGTCGCAGGCTGGCCGGCTCGACCCTCTATCCCGGCCGCCCGTGAGCGGGCCGACCTGGGGCCGGCCAAGGGCTTCGGGGGCTGTTCCAGAGCGCCTCGCCCATCCGACGGGCCGCTTCGTGGCGGAGCTCATCGACGGCGTGGACGTAGCGCTGGGCGGTGGCCATTTCGGTCCAGCCCATGATGGCCATGACCGTGCGGATGTCGACGCCCTGCAACAACAGCAGGGTGGCGGCGGTGTGGCGCGCATCGTGCAGCCTCACCTCCCGGACGCCGGCGTCGCGGAGCAGCTGCTTCCACTCGCGCTGGTCGGCGGCGGGGTCGACGGGGATCCCCCAGTCTGTGCTGAAGACGAGGTCGAGGGTGTGGTCCCAGACGTTCGCCCGCTCGAGCTTGATGCGGTTCTGCGCCGCCCGATGAGCGCGTAGCTCGGCGACGAGAGGCGCGGGCAGGGCCACGGAGCGACGTGACGCGCGCGTCTTCGGCTCGACCAGGACCAGGCCACCGTCGCGGCGCTGCGGGCAGTCGGCGCCGCGCTTGTTGCCACAGATCGGCTCCTTGCGCGTTCGAGGGCTGCAGCCATGCATCCAGGTTCGGCGTTGGAGCGCCCGCCGGACCCGGAGGATCCCGGCGTCGAGGTCGATGTCGTCCCAGAGCAGACCGAGCGCCTCGCCCTGCCGCAGGCCGAGGGACAGGGCCACGGACCATCGTGCGCCGTTGAAGCGATACTGGGCTGCAGCGAGCACGGCCCGGCACTCCTCGACGTCGAGCGGCTCGATCTCGGTCCTCTCGACGCGGGGTGGGCGCGCCAGCGCTACCGGGTTGCTCAGGATCCGTTGCCGGCGGACGGCCTCGGCCAGGCAGGACCCCAGGGTGCGGTGCACGCCGTGGACCACCTGAGTGGAGCGGCCCTGGTCGAGCAGCTCGCGGTAGAGCCGCTCGAGCGTCTCGGGACGCAGGTCCGTCAGCCGGGCGGCCCCGATGAACGGGAGGACGTGGACCCGGAGATGGCTGGTGTACCCGGAGCGCGTCTTCCAGCGGACGGCGAGCGGGAGGATCTCGTCGAGCCAGTGCTCGACCCACTGCTCGACGGTGACGTTGTCGAGCAGCCACGGCTGCTGGCCCGAGTCGCGCGCGTTCTCGAGGTCCCGGATGGCCGCGTCGAGCTCGCGCTTGGTCCGGCGGCTGATGTGCCGCCGGTCGCGCTCGCCGTCGAGACGCCGCCCGACGGTGACCCGCGCGTGCCACCGGCCGTCGGCACCTCGGTACCTGGTGGTCGCGCTGTCGGTGGGCGACTCGCGCGGCCTACCCCGCATCCGCGTCCCTCAGCGAGGAGATGAAGCGGTCGAGCTCGACCCGTTCGACGCGTACGGAGCGCCCGAGGTGGACGACGCGGAGCCGGTGGCCGGCGATCTGGCGCTCGACGCTGCGGCGCGTCCAGCGCAGCTGCGCCGCGACCTCGTTCAGGTCGAGCAGGAGGGTGGGCTGGGGCTGCGGTGTCATCGTCATACCGCCCAAGGGCCTCGACCGGCGCCCCGGTGGTCGTGTGCGACCTGACGAGTCCTGCTCACGACCTCAGTGTCACCCGACGCGACGGGTGCCTCCCATGGCGATTTTTGGGGCCCATTTTGGGGCCCAGAGCCCTGTCAGGGCCCGTTCCAGCCCGTGGACAGAGCAGGGCCCCGGCCGCGTTTCCGCTGGCCGGGGCCCGTTTCACTGTCTCAACACAGTGCGCGCCCGAAGGGATTCGAACCCCTAACCTTCTGATCCGTAGACCGCTCTGGGGGTTCCTGGAGCCGACCCGGCACGCCATCAGCCGACACCTACACCCCGGCAAAGTAGCAGGTCAGAGGCGGCGCTGCGCCGGTTGTCGTCTGCTGTCGCACCCGGCCGCACCCGGTCGTCTTCTGTGCGCCGTGACGAGCTTTTGGGGCCGTTTTGGAGCCAGCGCTGCGATAGTGGATCCCGTGAGGCCGCAAGCTCGACGGAGGGACGCCGCGGCGCGCCCGGGCGAACCTCACGACAGGGCGCGCAGTCCGCGCATCCGCACGAGAAGCGCACCCGAGTAGGCAACGACGTAGGTAGACACCTGAACGCCCCGCGTCGGCACGCGGCCCTCGAGGTACTGCCCCGCCACCACTCCAACCAGAAGTCCGCTCACGACGGCGACCCACTGCCAGGGCGTGACCCCGGGGACTACACCGCGCAGGACCAGCGACACGATCCCAAGACACAGGAGGTGGAACTGCACGCTGATCACGAAGCTCTTGTGAGACCACCTCGTGGCAATGGCGTAGGTCACTGCACCCGGCCCATCTGACTCGGCATTCACCGACATGATGCCCGACAGACCGTCGCCCAGTATCAGTGCGGCCACCCTGGGAACCTGCTGACACCTGGCCACCACGAAGCCGGTCGACAGTGCCATCAGGATGAGCCCACCAGCCGCCAGGTTGGGGACCTCCTGGGGAGCAACACGGACGAGGACCGCACCCGGGACTACGGCCACGACGGCCACGAGCAGCAGCGGTCGCAGGCGCCGGACCTCGACGCGCCACTGGGTTAGGACCACGGTGCCTGTCGTGATGACGGCGAGAACGTTGGTCAGCACGACTCTCTGGATCGGGCCCAGCACGAGGATGAGGAACGGGGCCGCGACCAGGGCGAGGCCGACTCCACCATTCTCTGAAGGGTCGCAGCAACCAGGACCACGGCACCGATGACCACGCCTGTCGAGCACGGCCGGCGAAGGGATAGCGCGAAGACCACCGTGTCGTCATGCCTTGACGCCGCCTTCGCTCAGCCCACTCTGCCAATAGCGTTGCAGCACAGGGAAGACCACCATGTTGGGAACAATCGAGATGGTGGAACCCGTGATGACGACGTTCGATAGGGCTTGCGCTCCACCGGAAGCGCCCGAAGCCTCCGACTGCCATCTCGCGAGTCCAACCATGACCGGGAACAGCTCTGACCGGTTCAACATGATGAGCGGAAGACGGTAGTTGTGCCCGGTGTGCACAAGTGCGAGGAGAAGCACGGTCGCTAACGCAGGCAGGAGTAATCGAGCCACGGAACGCTGGACCTCGGCCAAGAGCAGACTCGCGGGCTACCGTGTCGCGGTGCGAAAGGCGGACCTGGAGCCGTTGTCCGTGGTCCGCGGCGACTGGAGGGCCGTCCGCGGGTACAAGTTCGACCTCACTCGTTTTGCCCACTGAGCGCCCGGCCGCCGTCTTCGCAGTCAGCGACCAGACCGCCCTGGGTGTCATGAGAGCAGGCCGGGAGCTGGGGCTGCGCCCGACCAGAACATGACCATGGGCGCCTTCACACCCAGAAGGCGGGGCTATCGTCGCGGTCATGGGCCG
Organism: Phycicoccus mangrovi; assembly: GCF_018729305.1. NCBI lineage: Bacteria > Bacillati > Actinomycetota > Actinomycetes > Micrococcales > Intrasporangiaceae > Phycicoccus > Phycicoccus mangrovi. The sequence goes on from NZ_JAHHWP010000013.1 coordinate 23,401, forward strand.
AATCGACTACATCGATGATCCCGACGCGCCTGTGGCGAACAGCGTCGTTCCTTCGGTCGTGGCCATCGTCCGAGACGAGGCAGGCCGACTCCTGCTCATCCACAAGACCGACAACAACCTGTGGGCGCTACCTGGAGGCGGTCACGAGATCGGCGAGTCGATCTCGGAGACGGTCGTGCGCGAGGTCAAGGAGGAGACCGGCTACGACGTCGCGGTCGAGGCGATCACCGGCACCTATACGAACCCACGGCACATCATGGCCTACGACGACGGCGAAGTTCGGCAGCAGTTCTCGATCGCCTTCGTGCCAGTAGCATCGGTGGAGAAGCTCGCACGAGTGACGAGAGCAGCCGGGTCGAGTGGATCAGTCCTGAGGACCTCCCTGCCTTGGACCTACACCCGTCGATGCGGTTACGCATCCGGCATGCTTTAGAAGACCGCGATGCCCCGTTCCTCGGCTGACACGGCGCTGGCAGCGCGGGCGAAGCATGACCGCAGATAGGCCGAGGAGCGTCGGACCGCGAGGTGAACCGGGTCTCTCTCGCCATACCGAGTGACGATCTCGTCGATGCGAGCGGTGACATCCACGTCGTGGCCGTGAGGAGACACCGTGAGGTCGCACAGGATCAAAAGGTCCAGCAGAGCCTGCGGAGGGCGGACGAAATGCTCCAGCTGATCGAGAAGTCCTCGCTCCTCGGCCTCGAACTCGGCCCCCGTGTGGAACGCCACCAGCGACACCACCAACGGGTCCACGTCGAGGGCAGCAAGCCATCTGGGGCCATCGAGGGCGTGCAAGCCACTCGCGGCGGCCGCTGGGCCATAGCCGACATCATGGAGCCACGCTGCGCAGACCAAGGGGTCATCCACCCCCAGGCTGCCGACCTGCTCGGCGCGATGTGCCACTCCCTGTACGTGCTGCCAGCGCTGGGAGCGAGAGTCCGCAAGACACTTGGCTGCAAGACGGCGAGCCCGAATCGTCTGCATGTGACAACGGTACGCGCCGCAGATTGACGCCAGGCTTCGTCGACTCGTGACGGCTGATGCACGCACGGCGTCGTCAATGAAGCATCCGCACATTTCGATCACCGGCTGCATGGGCCAAGTGGCCATCACTTGGGCCGCGCGCAGGAGTGGATCTTCATAGGCTGACCAATATGTCGAACTGTCCTCCGATCGAACTCGATAGCCTCAAGAAGGCGGCGAGCCGGGCGGCTCTGACACCGATATCTGCCGTTGGTGCACAGATTGATGTCTGAAACTGCCGGAAACTGGCCACGCTCGAGATGCCAAGTGGCGGTGGCTGCGCGTCCACTGGCTCCCACGGTGTCATGACGTCCGCTGGCGCGACGTCGGTGGTCCCGGCCGGCCGGTCGGGGTGGGGAGGTCGGTCGAAAATGGGGCCCGCGAGGTAGGGCAGACGACGACAGCCAACGGCTGGAAGTCCGGAGCGGCCGCCCGCCTCTGATCGCATGTACATGAAGGTCACCCGGCGCGGGGAGCTGGGCTCAGAGGAGCCCGATCGCGCAGACCATGAGCCCCAAATGCTCGTCGGGAGATGGACGGAGGAAGACGTGCAGCCACAGTGCGTAGAGCAACGGGTATCGTCCAGCTTGGCCCGCGGGTTTGCTCGGCGCGAAATGCCATCCCCTCAACGTGTCGCTAGCGCTGGGGCCGCGAGTGCGAGACACCCGGCCGGTGGAAAGATGGCGAGCCCGAACCAAGCGCATCTGACAAAGCTCCGCGGCGCCAGCACCCCGCCCTCCACCGCATCCCGCACCCTGACGAGCGTCAGAGCCATCGACCGACACGGGCGGCCGCGTTTCGCCGGCACACTTAAATGCGCATGCCGAGTGCTTGCGAGGCGGCCAGCAGGTTGGCATAGTCGCGCAGTTTTTCAATCCGGCCGTTCTCGATCTGCGCAACTATGAGATTAGGAAGAATGAAATCCCCCGCTGCTGAACTCGTACCGTAGACATCTTGTTCAACGATCACGACTCCGGGGTCGTCCTTGGCCCTATATGCGGCAATCGTTTCGTAGCGGTCGTATACGATCAGCCCTGTCGACCATGTCGCGGACAGGAAGGCGACGATGGCTTTCTTCCCGTCGATGCGTGACGGAAAGCCGGCAGCAGTGAATGGGAACTCATAAATGGCGTCATCATCAAAGATTTCTTCCATCGCTCGGAGAGATTGGGCAATGCTGGCGGCTTGCCAGAGTTCCATAATCCGTCCCGGCTCACCTAAGTGGTCCAAGTTCATCAACTTCTCCCTCCATCAACCTCTTCACGAACCCATGTCTTGCTTCGCCCCTGACCCTGGCGGAATCGGGGTTCGCGCCCCACGCTCATCGGGAGCAGGGCTCTCACTGAATTCGATCGTGGTCCGGTGCAGGCTGAAACCGCAATGCGACTACCCCAGACTTGAATTCATGGCGATCCACCAGCTCAAGTTCAACGCGCTCACGAAGACCGGCAAGGAGCGTCGGCCCTCGCCCAGCGAGCACCGGCTGGACCAGAAACTCGTACTCGTCAATCAGACCCAAGTCTGCCAAGGCCAAGGGTAGGGTTACACCTCCAACCCAAAGGCCTGCCCCGGGCTTTTGCTTGAGCTCTTCGATCGACTTCCTGAGATCGCCACGCAGGAGCTCAGCATTCCAGTCGACTTCAGTTAGCGTGCTTGAGATGACATGCTTCCTCGCTCCGTCAATCGCCTCAGCGAATGGCGTCTGCCACTGGCCCATCCAGTCTGGCCAATTGCCGGAGGCCGGTCGCCGCCACACTGATTGCATCATCTCGTAGGTGACACGGCCGAAGACAAGCGCATCGGCGCGCTCCATTTCTGCCGCCCAGTGACTCATCGACTCGTCGTCCGGGGGAAGCCCTGCCTCATGGTGGCAGCAGCCATCGAGGGTGACATTGATCGAGTATCGCAGTGGTCTCACTTTAGTCTCCTTGGATCTTCGTAATTGCATTTCAGCCACTAGGTTAGGGTCCTTGTATGCATGACAGCCTAAATCTTTTGCGCAGCGTATGGCAAAAGGTTTTGAGTGCAATCAGGCGCAGTAGCACAGCCACCCACTGGTAGGCGTTGCTAGCGTCTACGCAGTGCGCCAAAATCGCGGCGCCGACTTGAATCCGTGTCGTTGGCGGCCGTTTGCGCCGTGTGCGGACGAGGTTGGTCAACCTTGCCGGGCCACCGTCGCCAAGTGGTCGTCGAGAGAGGCGAAACTCTGGTGCCAGCCCTCTCCTGTCGCGCCGCTGAGGTCTGGTGGCAGCCACTGGCGTACTTCTAAGCGAGTGCAGTCTCCCGGCTCGTCATAGAATTCGAACCGAAAGCGTGTCTCAAACGACCCAAAGTCTCCAGGGAGGTTTCCCTGCAGGCGCATCACCCCGTGGAGCACTCTGTCTTTGGCGGCGTCAATGAGGTCAATCCGCACCTCCGCCCGGACAGTCGGATCATGCGGGAACAACTGGACAAATCGTTGATGCCCACCGGGGCGAACGTCAAAATCCATTTCGTCAATCGGCCTTACGCTGCCGGTTGGCCCCCACCAAGCCGCTACCTGCTCGGGGTCGGTGAAAGCCCGGTAGACGAGCTCCCGCGGAGCGTTAAATACGCGCGTAAGAAAGAGTTGCGGCGCGTCGTTGCTCATTGATTCTCCTGCTCAAGTTGCAAGGTGGCCAGGTGGGCGTCGAGTCGTTCAAAGGATGCGTCCCAGAGGGATCGAAAGCGATCAATCCACACCGCAGCCTCGCCAAGCGGTGCAGCCTCCAGATGGCTTCGTTGCCACTTCCCTTCACGTGAGCGTGAGATCAACGCAGCACCTTCCAACACCTTCAGGTGTCGCGAAACCGCCGGCATGGATATCGATCGCGGTGCGGTCAACTGCGTCACGGTTGCGTCCCCCGCGGCCAGTTCGGCCAAGATCGCCCTCCGAGTTGGGTCGGCCAGGGCCGCAAACACGAGACTTAGCTGATCTGAAGCCGCCACTCGGTCATTTAACTACCATGTGAAGTGTTTGTCAAGGCGCTGCCTTGCGCCTTGTCCAGTCGGGGCGCTTCACGGCGCCGACACCGTGGCCAGCATGGAGAGCGTGGTGGGGAACGATCGCGCCCTCACATCGGATCAACGACCTGGCACTCACCGCGCCAGCTAACTTGCAGAGCAGGAACAGCGAACTGGAGATGCTGTGGTCTCTCACCGAAGATGTATTCACCGCGGGGAACGCTAGGCCGGCGCGATTGCACGATGGGAACACAGCACTGGAAGTCCGGCTCCCGCACCAGCGCTCCTGACCGTAGGCGCCGGCCCATGCCCTGCGCCGGAGTTCGTGGAGTGGCTTATGGGTCTTACAGCCCGATGGGTCGCCGAGCCGCGTTACGGACTCAATCTGAACCAGGAGATGGCACCCCTCGGCAGCGGGTGCTCCCGCTCCGGGCCGTAGCATTCCTGATAACTCCACCCCAGGAGGCCATCGCGTCAGACGCTGCGGTTTCGGCCTCGATGCCCGCCGTAAGGCGGGCAGCTGGAATGCCGTGAGCCTCCATTCTGACGCGGTAGTCGGCGCCGACCTATCGCATCGATGTGTGCCGGGAGATGAGCAGCTGAGCCGTCTCGTTAGTGCGAAAGCCGTCTTTGAACCGCCCCCGCTCTCGTCTACGCTACGATAGTTCGTACTCGAACTAGTTGCCATGCCTGTAGTCGGGAGACCGATGGCAGGGAGGACGACCATGGCCGAACGTCCTCGAAGCTCCCCGGGGCCTCACACTTCGATCACGTCACCCCTCCAGCAGGTGGCCATGGTGGCCGGTCTGTTCGTCATCGCTCGCTGGAGTGCCGCGCACGCGCCTGAGGTGCGCGCTACCGATCAGTTCGCCTACTACGCGCTGTCAGCTGTCAACGCCCATCTAGCCACGTTGTTCCTGCCCTTCTCGCTGGTCGCACTCGGCGTCGTGATCCGGAATCGACGGCGTCAGCGGGCGATGGGAGCCCTCGCTTCCGGTGGCCGAGAGTGATCGTCCCCGGGGGGGCTTTGCGGCGATGAGGAGGCGCAGCGAAGTGCGGACGTTGAGGAATGCGCCTCAATGCCACAAAGAACGTAGCTGCGGCATCGCCGGCAGGCGGGGGTGCGCCGATAGGTCTCCTCTGGAGTCCTGCTCAACTCTGGGCTGGGAAGCGCAATTCAGGAAGGGCCCGGGGCTAACCATGGCTACGCAGCTCGAGGCCCGGAGTGCCACCGGCCTCTGACAGAATGCGTTCCATGGCTGACGGCGCCCCTTCGCTGGTGCTCGATCAGGTCGGAGGCAACGTCGCTCTAGACCTCTTCATCGTGACCGAGCGCGTTGGCAACTTGCTCGCAGCCGCACTGGCCGGCACCGAGGTGAGTCCCAGCCAGTACGCGGTGTACTCGCAGTTGATGCAGGCCCCTCGAACGCCCAGTGAGCTGTCCGAACTTCTCGGCATTCCCCGGTCGACCTTGTCCGGGTACCTGGCGACCATGCTGCGGCGCGGGGATGTAACTCGCACGCGCAGCCTTGACGATGGACGATCATGGCTCATCTCCTTGAGCCCCGCCGGGCAGGTCCGGACGCAGGAATGCAGACCACGCATCCAGCGGGCCATCAGAGCGTTGAATAGTCACCTAGGGTCGGCGGCGGAGGTGCTCATAGTTCGTCAGACTCTCGGGCGCATAGATGGTGCCGTGCGTGCTGCAACCCCGTCTGCCTGAAGCAGAGCTCGAGCATTGGTTCGTCCCCAGCCCGGCCACGGCTCTGCACGTACTGCTCTCCAAGCGAGTCAGATTAACCCGCGTCTCGGCTGAGTGCGATTAGCAATCGCACGGGTTCCCAGTACGCCGTGCGCATGACCGCGGAGGGGATTCTGGCCGAGGGTGATCACGTCAGCCATGAGTCGGGATTCTGCGAAGACATCCTCCGATGCTGGCGCCGGAGGGCCCGCTGCTCGGCGGCCGACAGGTGAGCGTCCATGACGACGTTACGGACGTGGTCGGTCTCGTGCTGCAGGCAGCGCCCTAGAGTGCCGGTCCACAGGATCTTGATCGGTCGCGCACCCCTGTTCAAGAGGCACTGATGCCTTCTCGTTCAGCAGGCACAACTCAGATGCATATGGTTCGATCTCGAAGTATATTGGCCAAGCGTCGAGATCGCCAACGGAAGAGCCTGAATGCAGAGCGTGCGTGAGACCCCGGTCATCGAGGTGGTCAACCTCCGGAAGACGTTCGGAAGTGTGGTCGCCGTCGAGGACGTCTCCTTCGAGGTCGTGCGAGGTGAGATCTTCGGCATCCTGGGCCCGAACGGAGCGGGCAAGAGCACGACCGTGGAAGCCATGACGGGCCTGCGCTCCATCGATGGTGGGCGAGTCTGTGTGCTGGGCCTCGACCCCCACCGACAAGGACCAGATGTGCGCGAGGTGGTCGGCACGCAGCTCCAAGAAGCAAAGCTGCCGAGCCGCCTGCGAGTTGGGGAGGCGCTGGAGTTGTACGCCGCCTTCTACCAGCACCCGGCCGACCCGGCTGACCTCATGAGTCGACTGGGCTTGAGCAAGCACTCGTCAAAGGCGTTCGCCGACCTGTCCGGGGGTCAGCAGCAACGCCTCTCGATCGCCCTCGCACTCGTGGGCAACCCGCAGATCGCCGTTCTCGACGAGCTGACCACTGGGCTCGACCCGAACGCGCGGCGGGCCACCTGGGAACTCGTCCGTGACATCCGCGACACTGGGGTCACCGTGGTTCTCGTCACGCATTACATGGAGGAAGCCGAGCACCTGTGCGACCGGGTAGCGATCGTCCGCGCTGGGCGAGTCGTGGCCGTCGGCCCTCCCGCCGACGTCGCCGGCCCCGGCGTCGAGAGCTACCTGATCCGCCTTCCCGATGGCGTCGAACCGGACATCATCGCCGCCGGCTTCTCAGAGGTCGCCCGTCATGACGACGGCCGCATGGAAGTTACCGGGGGACCGGCGGCCCTGACACGAGCCCTGAACCGACTAGCGGAACTGGGCGTCCGGCCCACCTCCGTACAGACCCGCAGCAGGAACCTTGGCGACGCCTACACCGAACTCACCCACCAGGATCTCTGATGCCTGACGCTGCCCCCTCGGACACCACACCCACCGCGCCAGCTCGCCGCGGCCCATTGTTGAAGCTGTCGCGCTCCCGCCCGCGATGGCGCGCATTCGTCGCGCTCCTTCGCAGTGAGACGCTCCTGTTCCTCCGGGACGGACCGACTGCAGTCTTCGCCCTCCTCGTGCCGCCCCTCGTTCTCCTTGGTGCCGGCCTGGCCATCCCGGGAATGCGTGACACCATCACCGATACCTCCCGAGAATGGTTGGGCCTGACGCTGATCCAGGCCTACACCCCCACTGTTCTCACGATGGCGCTGGTCACTCCTGCACTGTCGGCCCTCCCCGTGGCCGTTGCCACACACCGTGAACGCGGGGTTTTGCGTCGCCTGGCAACCACTCCCACACGCCCGTCATCCGTGTTGCTGGTTCAAGTCGCCATCAGCCTGGTGGCCTTCTTGGCTGCATCCCTGATGACGCTGCTGGTGTCCCGGTTGGCCTTCGACACACCGCTACCACGACGTCCCGCCGTGGCCTGTCTCGCTCTGACCATGGGTGCCATCGCTGTCCTGGGGCTAGGGCTGCTCGTTGCTGCCAGGGCGCGCACCGCTTCTGCTGCCACCAGTACCGGCATGTTGCTCTACTTCCCGCTGCTCTTCCTGGCTGGCATGTGGACTCCTGGACCGCTGACCCCCGACCTCGTTGCGGCCGTCGCCACCTATACCCCCGTTGGCGCCCTCAGTCAGGCGCTGAACATGGGCTGGTTCACCACACAGTTTCCGCTGACCCAGCTACTGGTCCTCACCGCCTGGTCCGCAGCGTGTTTCCCACTTGCCGCGCGCCTCTTCCGATGGTCCTGATGCACGACCATCCCCTCCACCGCTCGCCCGGCCGCGCAGGCACCGTGAAGCAGCGAGATCCTTATGCATGGGTGGCCGGTACGTGGCAATCGTTGCTGTCGAGGATCAGGGGATCCAACCGATGATTCCGCCAGGAACAGTGGCGAACCTAGAATAGGCGCAAATCATGAGACACAGAACATGATCCGTTCCGCGGCGGGGCTGGATCGCATGCAGCTCTTCTTGGTCAGTGCGGTGCTCTGTCTCGCGGCGACGCGCGCCTTCTTGACCGCGACAGGTTTCCCACAGATTGGGGGCGATGGCCTTCACGTGGCCCATGTGCTGTGGGGTGGCCTGGGCATGTTGGTGGGCCAGCTGCTTTCACTCATGTTCATCGGACCGCGCGCCGTCCGGCTGGCGGCGGTCGTGAGTGGCGTTGGTTTTGGGCTCTTCATCGACGAGGTCGGAAAGTTCGTCACGAAGGACCACGACTACTTCTTCGAACCGGTCGCCGCGATCATCTACGGAACCCTCGTTCTCACATGGCTCTTGGTACGGGTCGGTATATACAGGCGCCCGCTGACCAACCACGAGCACATGGTGAACCGACTGGACGCGGTTACGGCCGGAGCGGCGATCTCGTCGCCCGATCCAGCACCGACGGGCAAGGAGCAGAAGCCGCGGCCGCGGGCAGGTTCCATGCTCTCCTCTGCAAGAACCGATCTCGCATGGTCGTGGTTAGGTCGGATCAGGACATGGCTCGATCGGCGTCTATCAGTGGGCCCAGTACTCACTGTCACCGCTGCCTTCGCTCTCTTCGCGATCGGGCGACCTGTCGTGCTCCTCACGCGACATCCCACGGTCGGCAATTGGGTGTACCTCTTGGCGGTCAGCGTCTCGCTGCTGCTCACTGTTGCCGGGCTCGCTTGGTGTCGTGCCGGCCGTCGAACACAAGGACTGCAGATGGTGGCGGCGGCTCTGGTGGTTTCACTTCTTCCCGGGCAGTTCTTCTGGCTGTTGGACAACGAGTTCGCCGGCTTCTTCCTCGTCTCCCTTAACGTGTTCCTCGTGGTCAGGGTTCGGGCCCTGGGAGGTTCTTCGACGGTCGACCGAGCCACGAACGGGCGTCGCGAACGTGCGTCCGCCCCTGGCCAGCGGCCCAAGTAGGTCGTGGAAGGGCGGCCGAATCCGGGAACAGCCACCACGATCCCCAAGGGCCGGTACTCGTGGCGCACTTTCGCTCATTGGCTGCGCGGGGCCGGCCCTCTGCCAGTCATGCCCCAGAGGATGACCCAGAACGGCCCCGAGGCGAACTCCCGGGTACCTCCGGTGGATCCAAGTCGTCGCCCACGACGGGCCGCCTTCTTGGCCGTCCGCGCTGTGGCTTCCTTGTCAGAACGACGCCCCGAACGAACAGCTCCCCGCCCCACACGCCGTGTGGTTCGCCTCGTTCGCGGGCTCCTCTCAGACACGAATCGCGCGCCCCGCATGCGCGACATAGGGCCTTGGCCCTATCAATATCTTCTTGGTGCTCTGCGAACCAAAGGTCAGCGTCGGTCCCACGGCAGGGAAACTCCCCACGCGACTGTGCGGACTCCGATGCAGTGCTGTCCCCGCGCCCCGGGCGATGTGGCTCCCCCATGTTCGCTGGGGGTTGAGCACGCGCACGCGATCGGGGTGACTCGGTGTGCATCAGGCTCCTCCCTGCGACTAGCCACGCGACGTCCAGAACTTCCGCGTCTGGCGCGTGCGCTCTCATCGGTTCCATCGGATGCGTCCCTCACCAGCGGCTTTCGCCTCAGGCGCTCTTGGCCTGAGCGCACGAAGCCTCCGTGACGCAGCTACGTCAGAGGGCCGCTCGCCGGCAACGGTGGAACTTGCCTGTGGCTAGCCCCTCGCAGGTTTGCCGTCACGCTCCGTCCGTGAGCCGGGCAAGCGTGCGGTCAAGCTTCGCGAGTCCTTCCGACCACCCTTGCCGGGCGGCAGCGTCAAGTGTCTGGTCGATCCACTGGCGGATCTCGAGGCGCGTTCGCCCGTCCGGGGTGTCGTGAAACTCGACCCTGAGCCGTGTTTCGAACGGCTGCAGGCCGTCATCCAGTCTTCCGTTCACCCTCATCACGCCATCGAGCAACTCACCCCGGCGTACCTCGTGGAGGTCGACGGTGACGCGGACTCGGAGATCGGGATTCGACGGGTTCACCTCCGTCCACCGCTGGTGACCGCCAGCGCGGACGTCGAAGTCGAGTCCGTCGGCAGGGAGGACGTTGCCTGTGGGCCCCCACCACGAAGCGAAGTCCTCGGCGTTTGTGAACGCCCTGTAGACGAGGGCCCGAGGCGCGTCCAATATGCGTGTAAGTGAAAGGAGCCCGCGGGGCTTGCTCACGTCTGCTCCTTCTCCGACAAGCGGGATTCAGTAGGTGGTAAGTCCACCTCGACGTCGGTTGCTCGTTCCTGCATGACAGCCAGATGGGCATCGAGGCGGTCGAGCGAGTCATCCCACAAGCTGCGATAGCGCTCGATCCAGTCGGCTGCCTCACGGAGAGGCGTCGGCTCCAGGTGGCTGGACCGATGCCTGCCGTCGGACGTGCGCGAGATCAGGGCAGCGCGTTCAAGCACCTTGAGGTGCCGCGAGACAGCAGGCATCGACATCGGGAGCGGCGCCGTCAGTTCCGTGACGGTGGCGTCGCCCCGCGCCAGCTCCGCGAGTATGGCCCTGCGGGCAGGGTCTGCGAGAGCCGAGAAGACCAGGTTGAGGCGTGCGGTCTCTTCGGATCTGAACTGTTCCAGCATGTTTAACACCCCGGTTAACCTATGCTCGGAGAGGGCTGCGGTCAAGTTGCCCTCCGGGATGCGCCCCGTCGCGAATCCGAGGTGAGTGACCTCCCACTAGGTCACCGCCAAGGTCGTGGTGACGCTCGTGGCTGACGGGTGCGCAGCCTTACCGCAGATGCGCCGGCGTGAGCGGCATTCGGCGTCGCACTCGCAGGCAACGACCGCCACATCACCAAGGGGAGCACATGGTCAATCGGAAAACGATGGAGCCGCTCGAGACGCCTCCCGCTGAAGCGGCGTTGGCCGTATGGCTGGCCGCCCGCGTGGCCGCCGGGGTGCCACCGACACCGGAACGCGTTCTCCGCGTGCGCGAGAAGTTGAGTGCCGAGGGTGCAGCCCTCTTGACGGCGACGCGGGGTGACTCCCTTGCTGGCATGGTGCTGGCGGAGCCGTGGCGGGCGCAGCTAGGGCGCGGCGCCGAGCGCGAACTCTGGGGCCACATATCGATGGTGTTTGTTCATCCCGCCCACCAGAGGCAGGGCGTGGGGACTGAGCTCCTCGGACGCCTCGTCTCGGACTACCACTGGCGGAACCTCAGTGTCTGGACGCGCGAATCGAATGTCGGTGCGCAGGCGCTCTACCGCCGCTCGGGCTTCATGTCGACCGGAGATCGCTCAGCAGACGCATCGGGCAACAGCATCGAACGGCTCGAGCGAAGCCCTCTCTACCCCCCGACTTAGCGCCTGGGAGGGCGCCGCGCCCATGTCCTTCGCCGGCCGCGTGGCCAACAGAGCTAGCAGTCATCTCGCCCACATGGGAAGGGCCAGGGGCGCGACGCGCTCTGACGCGTGAGAGTCGTCGCGTGCGACAACTCCGAGGCCTCGGGCGTAGCCCGAGCAGGGCGCCCGGAAAGTTCTTGACAACCCGTGCACAGGCGCGTAATTTAACCAACCTGTTAAATGACGCCCGAACGGCCGGCTGGTCGCGCGGTCACGAGCACACCTACCAAGCGAATGAGGTCCGCCCATGGCGAAGCTCCACTACATCAACAACGTTTCCCTCGACGGCTACTGCGAAGACGAGCAGGGGGCGTTCGAGTGGGGTCCGATGCCCGACGACGTCTTCCAGACCTACATCGAGCTTCTCAAGCCTGTGGGCACCTTCCTCTACGGACGGCGGCTGTACGAGACCATGTCGGGTTGGGAGACGATGCCCGCCCTCGCAGAGCAGTCGGCGCTCACGGCAGAGTTCTCGGGCGTTTGGAAGGCGCCCAATAAGGTCGTCTACTCCAGCACTCTCACTGACGTCGCAACCCGCAACACCCGCATCGAGCGAACCTTCGACCCCGGCAAGGTCGTGGCCATGAAGGCGGAGGTGGAAGGGGAGCTCACCATCGGAGGCGCAAACCTCGCCGCCCAAGCGATCAAGGCAGGCGTCGTCGACGAGGTCAGACTGTTCGTCTGGCCAATCACCGTCGGCAGTGGGAAGCCGGCTCTGCCTGCCGGCATCGGGTACACACTTCTGGGCTTCCGTCGTTTCGACAATGGAGCGGTTCTTCTCCGGTACAAGCCGTCGGCGCGCTGACCCTCATTCGGTAACGATGCGAGCTGAATGACGGAGGCCGCTGCCGGCCGGCTCTCGCGCGGCAGCGGCCTTCGCCAAGGCTCCTTCTACCTCGCAGTGTCCTGAGGGGTCAGTCAGCGTCTGATCGAACACTCGCCTGACGATCAAGGCTCGAAAGTGTGGAGTGTGTTGTGACCATCGCCGTTCTGGTGGACTACCCACATCGTCGCAGGTGCCAGAGCCGCCGACACCGGCACACCCGGTGCCCGGTATCGACGATCGCTCACGCCCCCGGAGGGAGCCACTGTGACGAAATGGCCGTCAGCTCCCTCGGCGACGACGAAGCCGTGCGTCCCATCGGCCTCAACGATCGGTGGCGTCAACCGCACCCCGTCGCTGACCGCGATAGCGGGGAGCCCCGGCACAACGGACACTTCGCCGTCTGCGTCGACGCTCCAGGCCGCGAGGTGGCCGGCCGACTGGCCGATGACCGTGCAATGAGTCGCATCGCAGACGGCTGAGTGCGCCTCTGACGGTGACGCCTTGCTCGGAAGGTCGATGCGTTGCAAGGGGCCGGCGACCGAGCTGCCCAGCCACACCGCCGCAGCCAACCGCACCGATCCAGCGGCGAGCTGGGTCGTCGAGCCGACGATCACCAATCCATCGCCACGCGGCGCTGCCCCGCGGGCTGTGCTCAGGAGATCGGGCCGGCTTGCCAGCGAAGAGCCCGGGGCAGTCGGTTGGCGCGACCACCGAGTACCGGTGCGCGTCCAGATGCTGACATCGAGACCCGTGCCGCCTGCCCAGGAACCCACCACGGCCTGGGAGGTCCGTGTCCGCACGTAGCCCGTCACCCCGCCGGCGCCCCAGCCGCCGAAGGTTTCGAAGGGCTGTGGGAACTCAGTCACTGCAGACGTGGAGCCGGCCCAAGTGCTCCACCGCGAATTTGAGTGAGCCCCCGCGGGGGCGCTGGCCAGAGCGGCTACAGCACCGTTCGGTGCCAGGTCGAGCTGAAACCACTTGGACTCGAAGGCCGCCGGACTCACAGGCGAGACCGGAAGCTCACGCAGACCTGCAGTTCCTTTGTCCGCCAACCACAGGCGTGGGCGCAACGCTGAGCCTTCCGGCGCACGCCCCCCAATCAGAACGCGGGTGCCATCGCTGGCGACGGCTACCGGCTCGACACCGCCAGGCAGTTCAACCTCCGTGAGGTTCAGGGGGGCGACGAGGGCCGAGTGGTCGGGTGCCTCCCGGCCAGGTGCCCCATTGCACGCCGCCAGGCTGGCGGCGGCGACGACAGGGGCGGCGGCGCGCACTACCCGCATGAAGGTCTCCGCAGACCTCCTTTCATTGGGCACAGGGAACCTCTCGCTGAGCGGGCCAGCCGAGGATCTTGCACTCAATGTCCGGCCCTCGACGACATCAAGCCTCTGCAGGCGGGGCGACTGTCACGGGTCGAGGTCTCGTTGGCCTCAGTCCACCATCCCATTCCGGATTGGCGGGTGCGTCGGCGAGCGGGCCAGAATGCGTGGGCCGAGGGAGCCGATTCCGTCGTGTGGCGAGCGGACCTTGTGGTCACGTCGGGCCAGCTGATCCGACCGTCAAATGTGGTCTGCAGGTGCACAGTCAGGCCTCTCATCGCCGGCGCCACTTTCCGGGGACAGTGCGTTGTGCGGCACCTACCACCTATGTCAGTTGCAACATAGTTCGCTGCGTAACAGGCGTCAACGTATGTCAAGATTATCATATGCGCCTATCTCGAATGGTTGTGCCCTTCCTACTGGCCACGCTCGTCGGGACGGTCAGCGGGTGCGCGGGTGGCAGCCGGCCTGCGGAAGCGCCCAGCCGCACTGTGACCCCCCTGCCGACGAAGCCGCCTCCCTCCACCGTCGCCGAGCGGTGCTTCACGGACGCCCCCGGAATGATCACGAGCGTCGCCTCGGACGACGGCCGCATTCGGTTGAGCGCCGTGGAGTACGGGTCCGGTTCGACGGCCGCGATCTTCCTGCACCAAACCGGAGCCGGAGGTCTCTGCGGCTGGGTTCCTTACGGGACCTGGGCCGCGAGCCAAGGCATCCACGCTGTGCTCGTCGACGACTGCGTCCATGGGGCCTCGGTCTGCTCCGAGGACGTCATCGGCGACCCCCGCAACGCCGTCGCCACGGCCGTGGCGTGGGCTCGGACCCAGGGTGCCGAGCGGGTCGTCGTCGTAGGCGCGTCGATGGGCGGCGCGGTCGCGTTGGGAACGGCGCAGGAGGCGGGCGCGGACGCCGTGGTGGACCTGTCGGGTCCGTCACGATGGCCCGGCGTCCCAGATGCCGTTGCCGCGGCAACCGCGACACGGATACCTCTACTGCTTGTCGTCGCCGGTGACGACCGCGAGATGGGGGTCCCCGCCCTGCGCGAGGCAGTCGCGGCGTCACCAGCGGTGACCAAGCAGTTCGTCTTGGCCAAGGACGGTCACGGGTGGGGCCTGACGATGTCCGGCGACGCACCCGACCTGATGCCGACCGTGATCGGGCGGCAGGTGCTGGACTGGGTGCGCGGGAAATACCCCGCTCCGGGCGCAGGCGCCGCGGGGTCGTGAACACGTTGCGATGGCTGCGGTCCACGCCACTGCTGAGCACGAGCCTCGTGGTTAGGCCTGATCGCCCTGCTTGTGCGCCTCGCACACACGGCGTCTCGGAGCGAGCCCCGCCCGTAGCGCGCTCGAGCCGTCCGGCAAGGCCATCCCATCCTGTTGTCGCGGAACTGGTGGGCTACCGTTCAGCGGTGCCTTCCTTGCTCGGCTACGCCCTGCTCGGGCTCCTCGCGCGGCGGCCCAGTACCGGGTACGACCTGGCCCGCCGGATGGACCGTCCCGTCGGGTACTTCTGGACCGCTCGGCACAGCCAGATCTACCCAGAGCTCGCCCGGCTCGAGTCCTCCGCTCTCGTCGAGCACGTCGACATCGACGGAGCCGGCCCCCGTCAAACCAAGCGGTATTCCCCGACCGCCGCGGGCCTGAGGGCCTTGGCGGACTGGGTCATCACCGACCCTGAGCCGCAGCCCGAGCGCGATGTCGAGGTGCTCCGCCTGTGGTCCCTCTGGACCGCGGAGCCCGCCCAGGCAGCCGCCCTCGTCACGACCATTCGGCAACGTCACCTCAATCGTCTGGCGGCGTACGAGGCCGAGCTCGCCGAGTTGCAAGACGACCCGACCGCCCGAGACCGCGGCCACCCCAACTTCGCCAGCCGAATCACCCTAGAAGGGGGGGTGCGCGCGCGCCGGGCCACTGTGGAGTGGCTTACCTGGCTGCTCGACGAGATCGGCAGCCCGTGAGGAACCTCGAATCAGTTGTCCGACGACGGTGGCGGGCTCGGTCCGGCTCATCGGCAATCAACCGCCGGCACTGGACAACATCAAGCCTTCACCGGTGGGGCGACTAACACCAGTCGAGGGCCTGTTGGGCGCCGGCGACCGGCCCACCGAGGGCGGTCTCGCACCGCTAGACGTCTCAGGGGGCCTTACCTTTCAGCTGCCTCGACCCGGTCGGCCAACCGAGCCAATCCCTGCCGGATCATGGCACCGTAACCCCCGGTGTCCAGAACGTGCTGGCCGGCCAAGCCTGCGTCCACGTGCTTGCGGGCATCCGCGATACGCCCTTGGCGCAGGTAGCCGTCGCCGAGGTTCAGGTGAAGACTGGGCGCCATTCCCGCAGCGTCGGGAATCCCGATGGGAGCAAGCTCAGCTCCCTCCACGTGTTCGTACTCAGCCAAAGCCCGCTCATCCCACATTACTTCGTCGGCGACCTCGGCCTCGAGGTCGGCGAGGTAGTGGGCGATCACGCACCGCTGCGCATGATCGGTCTCACTGGTCTGAGACCAGCAGGCACGGAGTGCGGTACCTCCCTCTTCCCGGTCGCCCCCAAGCGTGAGTCCGATGGCCTTCGTGATGTCATCCCAAGTCAGCATGCTCGAACGTTAGGAGGGTCATCGACAGACGTCTTGAATCGATCGGACAACTCCGGTCACCCGAAGGCCGCTCTCGGGGTCGATGCGGCGAGCTCCCTACTGTCACGGCTCAGGTGCGATTGGTCCGAGTATCCGGACGCCGAGGCGAGCTCGCTGAGAGAGAGCCCTGGATGTTCGAACCGGTGTCGGGCAGCCTGCTGGAGACGAAGAACGCGCCTCAGCCTCGTGGGTGCCATGCCAAAGATGTCATCGCAACGGCGCGCCACCTGTCTTGTGTTCGTGCCCATCCAACCCGCCAGCTCGGCCACTGACGTACCGGCCGCGACTCGCGCAGCCAGCTCATCAGCGAAGGACGGTGGGTCAGGCTCAGGCGGCACTCTGCCTCCAACCGCGGCCTCCAGCGTCTTCAAGATCTCGTCTGCATCGCTGGCCGCGGATAGCTGCTCCGTCAATGCCTCAACCGCCGATCTCCCCCACAGCGTCATCAGGGGAATCTTGCGATCCCGCCACGGCCGTAATGGTCCACCGGCCACAACTCGTGCCGCCTCGAACGTCAAGCGGACGCCCACCACCGGCCCCAACAACTCCTCAGAAGCAGCCGGCACCGAAGAGGGGCCGAACCACCACACACTGCCGCGCGCATAAGCGATGCCACAACGACCATCTGGAACGGAGACGTAACCAGGCGGAACCTCGCTGAGCCGGTAGCCCAACTCGACGCCTGGGGCCCTGCTCTCCTTCAGAAGTTCCAGCACGCCGAGAGGCTAGCCCGGCAACTGAGTAAGCGGTCGTCCATTTGTCGGCACTGGACGTGGAGGACGGGTGACGCCGTGTTGCGACGACTGCCTGCTGTTGGGTTGAGCCCATGACTCGGGCGCTCCGCAGATGTGCTGCAGAGGCTAAGCCTGGATCCACCGATCGGGACGGTTGAGGGTGCTGAGTTGAGCGCGCCGTAACGCGAGAATGCCCTTACGGGCTGGGAGATTAGGACTTGCGACAGTTCAAATCGGCCAGCACGCGGAAGGGCACCTCTGGGATGCGACTCTCTCATACTCTGGGCCGGATCTCGACGGTGTTCGACGATCCGAATCTGGTGGCGTCGGCTGGGCTGGTCCCGGTGATGGGACTGGCCCAAGAAGCCGGGCTGGAGGTGTTGGCCAGACAGCATTTGAGCGTTCCGGACGATAAGGGCGCGAACGCAGGGTTGAAGGTGGCCTCCCTGGTCGCGGGCATGGTCGCCGGTGCCGACTCGATCGACGACATGGCGCTGCTGCGGCACGGCGGCATAGGCCGATTGTTCGCCGCGGTCTATGCGCCGTCGACGATGGGGTCGTTCCTGCGGGCGTTCGCTTTCGGCCATGTTCGTCAGCTCGACGCGGTCGCGTCCAGGTTCCTACTCGCCCTGACCGAACTGACCGGGCTCGGCACGACGAAACCCACCCAGACGCCGGCTGACGCCGAGCGGAGCGGGCTGGCGTTCGTTGATGTCGACGACACCGTGATCGAGGTCCACGGCCACGCGAAGCAAGGTGCCGGGTTCGGCTACACCAAGGTCCGCGGCTTGAACGCACTGCTGGACACAGCGACCACACCGGGGACGGCGCCGGTGATCGTGGCGCAGCGGCTGCGTCGCGAGACGATCAAGAAGCTCGGCGGCGCCCGCGTGGGTGACAACACGATGATCGATGCGCTCGAGGCCGCCTCGACGGCGCTGAGCGCTTCCGCAGCCGAGGATTCCAGCCTCATCGAGGCGCTCGAAGCGACCGCGGCCGCCGCGCTCGTCGGTGCCGAGTTGACGAGCGATCTCGTCGCCGCTCGCGGCCGCGCGACCTACGTCAGGGAACTCGCACGCGGCGTGCTCGACCCAGGCGCGGTGACGATCGCCCTCTTTCCGTGCCGGCGCGATCGCCTGTGGTTCGACGTCGACCCGCCCGGTCGGACTCGAGTCTGAGAGCACCGCGCTCACCTGAGCGACGGCGGGCGGACAATTCACGAACACCGCAAGGAGCTGGATGGCGACACATCCAGCCCCTCGCTCGCGCTCGCACGGGCAATCAAGAGCGGAGCTCCCCGGAGACCGCGCGCCGCTCGTCTGACTACACTCACGGAGTTCAGCGCCGCATGCCGCCGACGCCCGGTACGGCTGTGATCTGTCGCATCCATTCGGCGATCTGAGGTTCGTCGAGATCTTGCAGCGACGTGAGTTCGACGCCTCTCGTCGCTTTGCCCATCCCGGTCGGGGTCACCGGTGGCACCGGGTCGAGGTGTACGGCGCCGTTGACGAACATGAGCTTGACGTGGCCGGCGAAGGCGCCGCAGCTGAAGCACCATCCGTCGCCGACGCCGTAGTACGCCATGCCCCACTTAACCGAGCGCTGGAGTCCGGGGAGCGTGCTCGCCGCCAAGGTGTCGATCGCTTCGGCGATGTCGCGCTGCGGTTGCGGCAGGCTCGCGATGTACGCGAAGACCGGTCGGTCTCCGACGGCCGCCTTCGCGGGGCTCGCCCTGCCGGTCATCGACTTCGGCAGCGCGGCGACGCCATCGTGGTCGCTCATCTCATCCCCGTTCAGGCTGAAGCCGCCGCGGGTACGGCGACGCGGTAGTGGGCGAGCAGGTTCCCGCGTGGACTGCCGGTCGAGCTGATCAGCTCGAGGCGGGTCTCGGGCAGATCGTCGAGCAGTCGCTTGCCCGCGCCCACGATCGTCGGTGCGATGACGAAGCGGAGCTCGTCGACCAGGCCGGCCGCGAGCAGCGAGCGGGTGACCGAGATGCTGCCGTGGACGCCGATGTCGCCGCCCGGCCGTGACTTCAGCTCTCGCACGAACTCGACGAGGTCGCCGTCGATGGCCTCCGTGCCGGCCCAGTCGCCGTCGAGCGGCGTCGATGTCGCGACGTACTTGGGTGCGGCGTTGACGAACGACGCGAACGGCTCGACGTCACTCGACGGCCAATATCCGACCCACTCGTCGTAGGTGCGTCGGCCCATCAGCACCGTGTCCTGCGTTCTGATCAGTTCTTCACCGCTCGCGTCGGTGACGTCGTCCCAGGTCGCCATTGCCCATCCCGGGTTCTCGGCGACGCCGTCGAGAGAGAGGAAGTAGGCCACGACGACCTTGCGAGAAGGGGTGGTGTTCATGATGGATGCTCCATTCCGATGGTTCCAGCAAGCCGGCGTTTCGCGTACTCGGCCTGCAGCGCGCCGAACGCCTCCAGGTCAACGGGGGCGGGGTGTCCGCCGAGGGCAGCTTCGAGACGATCGAGGCCGTAGTGCGCGCCGACGATGTCACCGCGCTCGATGGCGAGGTCGGGATCCGGCACGAAGTACGTGGCCAAGAGGCGCGTGCGGGTGGCGTCGTCGAGGGACTCCAGCTCGTACCGCATCCAGGAGCCCGGGCTGGTGTGGCTGTGCTCCAGCAGCGTCGGCGACTCCAGACGCAGGATCGTGAACGACAGGGTCTGCGTCTCATCGCCGTCCGGCCAGGGGAACGAGATGACCCCGCCCACGCGCAGGTCGACCGAGACCTCCGTGACGAACGGTGGCCACCAGTCGGCCAGACGTGCCGGCTCGGTGATCGCGGACCACACTTCTTCGACGGGGAAGGCGAGCATCCGTTCGTACCGGATCAGCCCTCCGCCGTCAGTGCGTTCGATCGTGCCGAAGCGTGACGGAGACAGATCGGGGATCATGACGGCGCTCCTTCCGTTGCGGTCTTTCCCGCGGCGGACGACCCCGCGGTTCGCCCGAGGTGACGTTCCAGAGAGTCGAGGCGGTTCGACCACTCGATCCGGTACGGCTCGAGCCAGGCGTCCAACTCCTGCAGCGGCGCCGGCCGGAGGCGGTAGAGGCGCCGGTTCGCATCCTGTCGCGCCTCGACCAGTCCGGCGTCGCGCAGCACCTTGAGATGCCGAGAGACGCCTGGCTGATGCATCCCGACGATCTGCACCAGCTCGCTGACCGACCGCTCACCGTCGCGGACGGCATCGAGGATGCTCCGGCGCGTCGGATCGACGATCGCCTCGAGAACACCTGAAGTGGTTGTCATGGCCGTAAGCATACGGGACGCCATATATATGCACAAGCGCATCTTGAATCGTTCTGGGCACACCGGTCGGACCTCAGAGAACTCGGGTCGCTCGGGCTCGATGTCAGCCGACGCGTCCATCTCGCCTACCTCGCCAGCGACAGCGACAGCGACAGCGACGGACACCCTAGGAGGTTCACCGGATGCGTTGCCTGGTCCGCTGCCGACGGGCGCAAGGGGAGAGTCTGGGTCGACCAACTCAAGACAGAGGTGGACTTCGTCCCGCTGCGGTTCTCGCCGGATGCCTATCGCTCCAAGGGGGAACCCGTTCCGACCTTTCACATCGGCTTCAATTACCTCGGGCCGATCGCCGACCCGATTCGTCCGCGCATGCGGCCCGCGGGAAGCCGGCCGGCATGACGTTGGACCGAGTGGTCGGACTGGTCAGTGATCTCGACCGAATCAAGCGACGAGCGTGCCAAGCGTCGGTCAAGCCGGATGCTGGCGGGCATATCCACGCACATCCCGCCAACCAGATTGTCCCAACTGGCGAATGGGACAATCTAAGCTAAGCCCGGATCCACCGATTGACTGCCTGGGTGAGCGTGCCATAACGCGAGGATGCCCTTCTGTGCTGAGAGTCTGGGACTTGCGACGGTTCCAAACCACCCACCTCAGGAGGGCATCTTCAAGATGCGACTCTCTCACACCCTTGGACGGACGTCGGTGGCGTTCGACGATCCGAACCTCGTGTCTTCCGGCGGACTGGTCCCGGTGCTCGCACTGGCCGACCGAGCGGGGCTGCGGGATCTGGCTGATGAGCATCTCAGCGTGCCGGCCGACAAGGGCGCGAACGCCGGGTTGAAGGTGGCCTCGCTGGTCGGCGGGATGGTCGCGGGTGCGGACTCGATCGATGACATGGCGGTGTTGCGACACGGCGGGATGAGCCGGGTCTTCGCCTGGGCCTACGCGCCCTCGACGTTGGGTTCGTTCCTGCGCTCGTTCGCTTTCGGGCATGTCCGCCAACTCGACGCGATCGCGTCCCGGTTCCTGATCGCGCTGGCCGGGCTCACCCGGCTGCTGGGCGACCCTGTCGGTTCTGCCGACGCCGTGAGCGGCGGCGGGTATGCGTTGCTCGATGTCGACGACACGATCATCGAGGTTCATGGTCACGCCAAGCAGGGCGCGGGGTTCGGCTACTCCAAGGTGCGCGGGCTCAACGCACTTCTCGCCACGCTCGCGACTGCGACGACGGCGCCGGTGATCGTGGCACAGCGTCTACGCAAGGGCTCGACCGGGTCACCACGTGGCGCGAAGCGTCTGGTCGGCGACGCGGTGAAGACCACACGACGGCTGCTCGGCAAGTCCCAGCCGGTGCTAGTGCGGATGGACTCGGCGTTCTACGGCCGCGGCGCCGTTCATGCGGCCCTGGCCGGTGGTGCCGCGGTGTCGGTCACCGTGCGGATGAATCAGGCGGTCAAGAAGGCGATCGCCGCGATCGATCAGGACGCGTGGACCACGATCGAGTACACCGACGCTGTGTTCGACGAGATCACCGGCCGCTGGATCTCTCGGGCCGAGGTCGCCGAGATCCGGTTCGTCGCGTTCGCCTCGGCCAAGAAGTCCGAGCGGGTGCCCGGACGCCTGGTGGTGCGCCGGATCCCGGACTTCAACGCCGAGAAGAAGCGGGCCGCTGGGCAGGGCACCTTGTTCGACGTGTGGCGGTTCCACGGGTTCTTCACCACTGCCGACCCCGCGATCTTGGACACCGTCGCAGTCGACAAGACCCACCGCCAACACGCCATCGTCGAACAGGTCCACGCCGACTTGAAGGACTCCGCGCTGGCGCACCTGCCGTCGGGAGTGTTCACCGCCAACGCGGCCTGGCTGGTGCTCGCAGTCATCGCGTTCAACCTCACCCGCGCGGCCAGCACCATAGCCGCCCCGGACCTGGCGCGGGCGACCACCGCGACGATCCGCCGCCAACTGATCACGGTGCCGGCACGAGTGGCTTCCTCCGCTCGGCGGATCACCCTTCATCTACCGAAGTCCTGGCCGTGGGAGACCGCCTGGACCGCACTGTTCGACCGGGTCAGCGACCCGCCGCCAGCCCTCGCAGCCTGACCACCCAGCAGCGAAAGCGGCGCGACCGAGGACACAACGTGGAACAACCGGACACCGAGGTCCGGCACTCCGCCACGCCCCTGCCCGCTCACCCCCCGCCAACCCCGATCACACGATCGCCGCCAGGCCTATCGGTGGATCCGGGCTAAGTGACATGTGGTGGGCCCAGCTCCAGCCGCCGCAGCGAGGCCATGCGGATGCACACGCCAGCATCAGCGATAGTCAGTTTCGGACGATCGCGTCCATGAAAGCGCGGATGAGCCCATGTGTTGGGGCCCCCGACAAGGTTCCGATGTGCGGCTGGAACATGCTGGTGACGTAGAACGGATGTGTAGGGAACTCCAAGACTTCTGCGCCCGCGTCTGGGGCCGTCGCGCTGACCTGGACGCCTGCGGCTTGAAGCTGAGCGACGCTCTCCTCCGATGGTGCGTAGTTGCAGTAGTGAACGCCATCGAACGGCTCTGGGCACCAGGACGCAAAGCGCGAGCCCGGCAACGGGCTGATCTGTCTGATCTCCCCGTAGAGCGAGCACGCGAGGGGAACCACCGCGTTGTCATCGCCCTCCCCATCGGATTCAGCATGGGTGGCCGCGGCGCCTAGCTCGGTCTGCATGAATTCCATCACCGCGTACTGCATCCCGCCGCACGTTCCCAAGAAAGGGATGTCGGCGGCGCGGACAGCGGTCAGGGCAGCGATGACAGCACGGTCGTCCCGATAAGGGGCGCCGGGGACTAGCCACACACCATCCAGCCGCCGAAGGTCGACAATCGCGTCGGTAGGAATCCACGTCGACTCGACCTCATACTCCGCCGCCAGTCGAGGGCGGAGCGCGTCCAACTCTTGATGACTCCGATGACTGCTTCGGTCACCCAACAGGCCTAGCGTCCTTGTCACAGGAGGAAGTTAGTCGCTGGCGTCCCCTCGTGCAGAGCAATTTGGCCGGCTGGCACCTGGCGCCGCAGCGGGATGCTTGGGATGAAGCGCCACCTAGGCTCCGAGTCGGCGAACCAAGGTCTGCCCGTGCCCAACATGCCAAGCGCACGCGCCACTGCGCGGAAACAGAACGAGCACTTGTACGCACGCATCTTCACGCCCTTCTTCTTGGTCAACCGGATCGCCCGGTGGGACTGCTGCACCGATAGGTGACAACCGATCTGTGGCGTTGTGAGGCGCCGCTGGAAGGATGTTCACCGTGCCCAAGCCATACCCTCAGGAGTGAATCGCCCCGGGTTTTGTGGAGGCTTGGTTACTTGGAACCGGCCCCGGCGGGGACGGGTGCTTCAGGGTAGGTCTTGGGCGTGATGGCGGCCCAGTAGGTGGTCTCGAACTCGGCGGGTGGGATG